>DASTHJ010000543.1:0-8784 GCA_035718265.1 Steroidobacteraceae bacterium
GGCCGCGCGATCGCGCGATGCGTAGATCTTCTTGGCACCCGTGGCGCCGCCCACTCCGGGTTCGCGCAGCCGCGCCACCAGCAGCCGGATGGCATCCTTCGAGTAGAAATTGTTGGCATCGGACAGCACCAGCACGTCCGCATCCGAGGCCGCCACCGCGCGGTTGAGCGCGTGGCTCTTGCCGCGGCGTTCGGGCTCGTGCAGGCAGGTCACGCGCGGATCGTCGAAGCCGCGGGCGATCTCCGCGGTCCGGTCCGACGAACCGTCGGCCACCACCACGACCTCGAACCGCTCCGGCTCGTAGTCGAGCGACAGCGCATTCTCGATCTTGGCCGCGATGACGCGTTCTTCGTTGAAGGCCGCGATGACCAGCGCGACACGTTCGGCCCCGGCGGCCGGCGCACCGGCCGGCGAACGGCGCAGCGCGGCCAGCAACATCAACGTGAGCGGATAGCCCACGAAGTGCCACGCGGCCAGCGCGAACGACACCACGCACAGCACTTCGAGCGCGCTCACGGGCGGGACTCCGCGCTGTCTTCCGGTCGTGCGGCAAGCTTGGTCATGAGTTCGGCCATGAGACCCTGGCTGATGAAATCGCGCGCATCGTACGCGAACCGTTTGGCCACGTGAGGCGCCAGCCACGGCCCAAAACGCGCATTCTTGAACGGCATCACTTCCGGGTATTCACGCAGGCAGGTGTCCGGCGCGCTCACGACGCCCTGCCACGCCGGTACACGGCCTCGTAGGCGCCCACCATGGCCTCGACGCTGAATTTCTGCAGCGCGCGTGCATGGCCGGCCGCGCCCATCGCCTCGGCGCTGCGCGGATTCTCGATGAGGACCGCCAGTGCGCGCGTCAGTGCTCGATCGTCGCCGGACTCCACCAGCATGCCGGTCTCGCCATCCGCCACCGTCGCCGGCACGCCGCCCACGCGCGTCGCCACCACCGGCAGCCCGCATTTCATTGCTTCGAGGATGGACATCGGGATGCCTTCCGAGACCGAGGTCAGCACGAAGATGTCCGAATCCGCGAGCAACTGGTCGATGTCGGAGCGAAAGCCGAGGAAGAACACGCTGCCGGCGAGCCCGAGGCTGCTCGCGAGCCTCTCGAGCCCGGCGCGCTCCGGGCCATCGCCGACGAAAGTCAGGCTGAGCTGCGGCCAGCGCGCGGCGAGCGGCGCGAACGCGCGGATCAGCAACTCGTAGTTCTTCACGGCGGCGAGCCGTCCCACCGTGACCAGGCGCAACGCACCCGGCTGCGGTGCGCGGTTGCGGTGCAACGGCGGCACGGCCACGCCGTTGGCGATGGTCATGGTCTGCGCTGCGCCGATGCCGATTTCCTCGGCGACGTGTGCGCGCAGCGCGTCCGACACGCAGACCACGTTGCCAAAGCGCCGCGCGGCGCGCCGCTCGCACATGTGACGCAGGGATTTCTTGAGGCCCGCGAGCCTGCCGGGTGGATAGGCCATGTACTTGCCGTGCACGGTCTGCACCGCGACGCGAATGCCCGCCATCCAGGCCGCGGCCATGGCATCGAGGTAGCAGCCCCAGTCGTGCGCGTGGACCACGTCGGCACGCGCGGCCTCGAACGCGCGTGCCAGCCGCAGGATCGCCGCCGGGTCGTTGCCTTCGCGCTTGCCGATGCAGCTGACCGGCACGCCGGCGAGCTCCGCGGCCAGCGGACCCAGCTGCTTCAGGCAGATCACGGAGGATTCGTGGCGCGCCGCGAGCGAGTTGGCCAGCGTGACGACGACGCGCTCCGCGCCGCCGATCTCGAGGGATTCGGTGACCTGGACGACGCGCATGTCAGCCGAGGTAGAAGATCACGAAGATTTGCATCCCCAGGAGAAACGCAAACACCGAGATTCCCACGATCTTGAAGTCGCGCTGGGTGATGGGCAGCGGCTCGGGCACGCATCGTCCCAGTGCGGCGCTCATGGCCAGCAGCAGGTAGAAAGTCTCGTATTCCAGCGTCACGAACATGGAGCTGATCAGGTAGCCGACCAGCGCCAGTGTCGCGGCGAGCGCGAAATCCTTGTTGTGCTGGTCCGGGAGCTGGTCGCGCGCGTGCAGGCAGGACTTCAGGCAGAGGTACACCAGCGCCATATAGATAAAGAGTCCGACGAGCCCGGTCTCGCCGCCGATCTCGATGAACGAGTTGTGCGCGATGAGCTTGGAGGTGTAGGCCTTGAAGTTGCCACGCCCGATGCCGAACACCGGGTTCTGCTTCATCATCTCGAGGCCTTCGGCCCACATCTCGACGCGGTACTGCGTGGAGTTCTGCGAGTCGCGCACCGTGGTCAGGTACGAGGGCGCGAACATGAGAACGCCCATGCCCAGCGCGCCGCAGCCGATCATGGCGCGCAACGACAGCTTCGACTTGACCAGGAAGTACAGGCCGAAAATGGCCAGCGTGGCCACCATGCCGCCACGCGAGCCGATGAAGAAGGTGACCACCAGCATCAGGCCGAGGATCGACGCCGCGACCAGCCGCGTCGTGAACGCGTAGCCCTTGGCGGTGCGCACCAGCACGAAGGGCACGACGAAGGTGAACAACACGCAGAACACACCCGGGCCATCGAAGATGCCGATCCAGCGCGCGCGGCCCTTGCCGCCGGCCTCGAGCACCGACGGATCGATCCAGGAAAAAGACTGCCCTGCCCAGCCGCGACCGTCCGCGCTGAAGCGATGGAACAGCACCTCCACCGCAAGGATCAGCGTCAGTGCCGAGAAGATGCGCACGAAGCTGCGCACGCGTGCCAGGTCGCCTTCCATGATGGCCAACGTCAGTTTGAACAACAGGAAGGCTTTGAAATAGAAGACCGCGAAGAGGACGCTGGAGCCGCTGAAGCCGTTGAATACCGAGCTGATGATCGTCCAGGCGACGAACGCAAACATCAGCCATTCGATGGTGCCGAACTTCAGGGCCTGGGTGATGCGTCCCCCGAGAGCCACCGCGAGCATCAGCAGCGGATAGGCGATGAAGTCGGTGGGCAGCCCGACGAACGGCGGGATCCACAGCTGCGGCGCGATGATCAGGCAGACGAGAAAGAACGCTATGGCAAACATCGCGCTGGCAACGGCTTTGGAGTCCGGAGGGGTCGCCTGACCAAGGGCCCGCAAGCATACGTGACGCGAAAAAGCGGTCGTAACACCGCGTGGGCACGGGAATCCGCGGTGCGAGCTACGTCACAAACAGGAAGAAAAGTGGCGTCCCCAGGGGGATTCGAACCCCCGTTACCGCCGTGAAAGGGCGATGTCCTGGGCCTCTAGACGATGGGGACAGAAGAGTAATTCTTGTCGTGGTGGAGCTAGGCGGGATCGAACCGCCGACCTCTTGCATGCCATGCAAGCGCTCTCCCAGCTGAGCTATAGCCCCACGCGAGGCGCGCGAAAGTACGGAACCAGTCCACTTAAGTCAAGGAATTCCTGACCTCCATGTCCCTACGAGCCTTCATCGGATTATGGTCGATCGCGCCACAATCTGTCTCGTGAAGGAGACATTTTGCAAACAACAAAATTGCACGTTCTACTCACGCCAGGACGTCATGGCATACCCGTCGTGAGGCGGGGACGCAAAGCTTCCGGTCTGGAGCATGCTGTGGGCTCGAGATAGCGGGGTTACCGGCGTCGCGCGGTACGCGCGATGTCGTCATCCGAGATCTTCGCCCTCGGCGAAGCTCCTGGGCCATCGACGCATTCAGGCACAGGTGATTTCGAGGACGATTTCATGCGGATTTCGAGCGCGATCCTTCCCCTGCTCCTCACGAGCCTGGTGGCGTTGTCCGGTTGCGGTGGCGACGATTCCAGCTCCGGATCCGGGGGCAACTTCGCGCCCATCCTCAGCGGAACTCCGCCCACCCAGCTACTCCTGGGTTCCAGCTACGACTTCACGCCGAAGGCCGCCGACCCGGACGGCGACCTGATCACCTTCTCGGCCAGCAACCTGCCCGACTGGCTGTCCATCGACACCACCAATGGCCACATCTGGGGCACGCCGTCGCAGACCGACGTCGGCACCACCGCCGAGATCGTCATCGACGCCTTCGACCAGAAGAATCACACGCAGCTGCCGCCGTTCCAAATCACCGTGGTCGACACGGCACCCGGTGAAGTCCCGGAGGAGAACCAGCCGCCGACCATCGCCGGCGTGCCGGGCAGCACGGCCACGGTGGGCAAGGTCTACACCTTCGCGCCGACGGCCTCCGATCCGGATGATGACGACCTCACGTTCACGGCGACCAGGCTGCCGGACTGGGCCACTTTCACGCCGAGCACCGGCAGCCTGAGCGGCACGCCCACCAGTGCCGACGTCGGCACCTATTCGGGAATCGTGATCACGGTGAGCGATGGCGAGCACCAGGTCTCGCTGCCGGCGTTCACGATCACTGTGGGAACCGCGGCGCCCGAGAATCGGCCGCCCACCCTCGAGGGGACGCCGTCGACCAACGTGACGGCGGGCTCGGTCTACAGCTTCCGCCCGGTCGCCAGCGATCCGGACGGCGATTCGCTGATCTTCACGATCCAGAACAAGCCGTCGTGGGCGACGTTCAGCGCCACCACCGGCCGACTGCGCGGCACACCGGGCAGTGGCAATGTGGGAACCACCGCGCGCATCACCATCACGGTGAGCGACGGCGAGCTGTCGACTTCGCTGCCGTCATTCTCGATCCAGGTCGCGGCCCCGCCGAACGCCACACCCACCATCTCCGGCACGCCACCGAAGACGGTCACCGCCGGCTCGGCCTATTCATTCACGCCGACCGCCTCCGATCCGGAAGGCGCCCAGCTGACCTTCACGATCCAGAACAAGCCGGGCTGGGCGAACTTCAGCGCCAGCAGCGGCAGGCTTTCCGGCACGCCGGTTGCGGCGAACGTGGGTTCCTACGAGGACATCGTGATCGGGGTTTCCGATGGCACCAGCATTGCCTCGCTGCCCGCGTTCACGATCACGGTGAACAGCGCGAGCAATGCGCCGCCGACGATCTCGGGCACGCCGCTGCTCAGCGTCAACGTCGGTTCGGCATACAGCTTCACGCCGACGGCTTCCGATCCGGAAGGAGCCAAGCTCACCTTCTCGATATCGAACAAGCCGGGCTGGGCCACGTTCAGCAGCACCAACGGCTCGCTGACCGGCACACCTGGCGCGGCCAACGTCGGCGTGACGACCAACGTGGTCATCCGCGTCAGCGACGGCACCAACACCGTGTCCCTGCCGGCGTTTGCGATCACGGTCGTGGCCGTGGGCGGCGGCAGCACCGGCAGCGCCACGCTGACCTGGGATGCACCCACGACGAATTCGGATGGCAGTACGCTGACCGACCTCGCGGGCTACCGCGTGAACTACGGTCGCTCGTCCACGCAGCTCGACCAGACCGTGCAGATCAGCAACCCCGGACTGACGACCTACACGATCGACGATCTCGCCTCCGGCACGTGGTACTTCGCGATTCGGGCGTATTCCGACTCCGGCAACGTCAGCGAAGCGTCGAACATCGCGTCGAAGACGATCCCGTAACGCCGCCGAATCAAGCGCGCGCCGCGTCGATGCGCGCGAGCGCGCGGCTGCGGCCGAGCAGCACCAGCGTGGCATCGATGGGCGGCGAGACCGTCCCGCCGGTGACCGCGACGCGCAACGGCTGCGCGACTTTGCCCAGCCCCAGGCCCTTCTCGGTCGCAAAGTTCTCGAGCACGGCATGGATGGCCGTTGCCTTCCACTCGGGAAGGGCGTTCAGGCGCGCGGCAAGCTCACCCAGCATGACGCGAGCGTCGGCCGTCAGGTGCTTGTCCGCGGCCTTGGCATCCAGCGTCACCTGGTCACCGAAGAAGAACCGGCTGTTCGCCGCCATCTCCTTCAGCGTCTTGGCGCGCTCGCGTTGCGCGACGACGATGCCTTCCAGCAATGCCTGGTCGTCCGTGACGATGCCGAGGCGCGCCAGGTGCCACGCGAGGTGCGGCACGATCTCCTGCGGATCGCTGCGCACCAGGTGCTGCTGGTTGAGCCACAGCATCTTCTCCGGGTTCAGCGCGCTCGCGGCCTTGTTGATGTCGCGCACGTCGAAGGCCGCGATCATCTCCGGCACCGTGAAGAATTCCTGGTCGCCATGCGACCAGCCCAGGCGCACGAGGTAGTTCAGCAACGCCTGCGGCAGAAAACCCTGCTCCTGGTACTCGAGCACGCTGACCGCGCCGTGCCGCTTGGAGAGCTTGGCGCCGTCCGGTCCCAGGATCATGGGCACGTGCGCGTACACCGGCGGCGGCTTGCCGAGCGCCAGCAGCATGTTCATCTGCCGCGGCGTGTTGTTCAGGTGATCGTCGCCGCGGATCACGTGCGTGACGTTCATGTCGGCATCGTCCACGACCACGCAGAAGTTGTAGGTCGGCGTGCCGTCGGAGCGCGCGATGATCAGGTCGTCGAGCTCCCGGTTCTGGAACGTGACCGCGCCGTGCACCACGTCCTCGACCACGGTCGCGCCCTCTTCCGGATTCTTGAACCGCACCACGGGCGGGTTGCCGCTCTGCGGTCCCGGCCCCTTGCCGTGGCGGCAGCGCCCGTCGTAGCGCGGCTTCTCCTTGCGCGCCTGCTGCTCGGCGCGCATCGCGTCGAGATCCTGCTTGCTGCAGTAGCAGTAATAGGCGTTGCCGGCCGCGAGCATCTCGCCGATGACCTGCTTGTAACGCTCGAAACGCTGCGTCTGGTAGTAGGGACCGAGGTCATGGTCCAGGCCCAGCCACTTCATGCCCTCGAGAATCACCTGCACGGCCTCGGGCGTGGAGCGCTCGAGGTCCGTGTCCTCGATGCGCAGGATGAATTTCCCGCCCATGCGCCGCGCATACAGCCAGCTGAACAATGCCGTGCGCACGCCGCCGATGTGCAGCAGGCCGGTGGGGCTGGGGGCAAAGCGCGTGATGACCGAGGACATGGGGATTTCCTGAGGATTGACCGGCATTTGCGCCGTATTTCGGGGGCGCGAATCGTAGCATCCGGTGCCGGGGAAGGGTTCCCGGGGTTCCGATTGATTCGGCCCGGCCCCCTCTTTAGACTGCGCGTCCTCTCTGAGGGACCCGGGCACCGCCCGGCGCTTCCACGGCGGGCGGTTAGCTCAGCGGTAGAGCACTGCTTTCACACGGCAGGGGTCACAGGTTCAAGCCCTGTACCGCCCACCATCAAATCCCGTGTCAGCAGCGGTTTGCGCCCAAGCGCGGATCGCTGTTTGCCTATGGGAATGGCATTTGGAACAGCTTGTGGGTTTCCCTCAGCCTAACAACCTCTCGAGCTGCGCAGTTTGCGCCCGAAATTTCTCCGGGTTTTTTTCGGCCAACTTCCGCAAGTTCTGAAGCTTCCAGCTGGGGCCCGGCATCTCGGCCAGAAAGGGAAAACCGATCAATTTCCAATCTGGCTTCGCAGTCGCTACCGAGACGAGAAACCTACGCTCATCCTTTGTCAGTCCCTTCTGAATCTCGGCAATCAAACGATCGCGTGCCGCCAGCAAAGTATTGAGATCTACTGGATCGCGTGCCATGCCTTCAAACCTTGCCAGGTACGCAACAAAACACCTGCGAATTTCCGGGGTGATCCCTCCGGCAACGAATAGAAGAATCGCCAGATTCGCCCGTTGCGGGCGATACGTGCCATCAATCTCGCGACGGCAAGGTATTGCTCGTTCATTGCTTCAGCACCAGCGTTCCCGTGCTCGAACGTGCAACCCAGGTTGACGCGCTGCCTCGCGGCAAGGTCTTCAGATTCAGTTTGGAGTACCAGGGATGCGAGAACTCCTTTCCGAACGTCAGACACAAGCGCACGGTCTTGACGTTCGTGCATTTCTTCAGGAGATCGCCCAGCACGTCGCTGCGCAGAGTGTCCAGGCCGCGGGCCAACAGCCGCACGTCTTCCAGTGACTGACGCACACCTACTTCGCTGAGCAGCTCCAGAAAAGCACGCTCGGTCGCGGAAACGGAGGCTGGGCCCGCCTTCCGCGGCACGGTTGTCATGTGCAGAGGCTTGCGGAGCGTCTCCTTGAAGAGCCGCTTTCTGCGAAACGTGCTTGGAAAGTGCCGGGTGAACCATTCAGGCAAGGGTCGGTTCTCCCATCCGTACAAGGTCAGCTTGGGTCTCGCGTCGACGAAATGCTGTATGCCGTGCCATGCCAGGGCCGTCTTCCCGCCCACGTGCAGGCCCGGGATTTGGTCCTGAAGGATCAGGAGGCTAGGCCCCAGTAGGGGCGTGTCGCCGGCCCTGCTGAAGACGCCTCGCGCCAGGCGTTGGAGCCAGCCGGACCGTACGTACGAGACGGCCAGATCTGCGGACACCCCCAAGTCGGCCAGCTGGCGCGAAGTCACGGGAGTTCCCATGGGCAGGCTCTGGTACAGAGTATTTAGCTTGCTTGGACTTGTCGTAGCCATACTACGATTATTCGTAGTTTTTCAAATGAAATGCCAAACGGATATTTGAAAAACTCACGATTGTCGTAGTTTTACTACGACTATTTGCGCAAATTTGCAACGTCCGGAGGTACCCTGCGGTAGGAGCCGTAAAGCCGGGCCCGAATGACGACCTGCAAACTTTGGCGACGAAATCCACGAAGCAGCCATACGCTCATTCATCGTCGACGAAATCGACTCCAGCGCCGCGCTGAAGCCAAAGCGCCACATGACTCGAAGCCCAAAGCTTCCTGAGCGCTGGCGGCTGGAACAAAGAGGTTCGACTTCGATGACGAACATGACAACCCGCGAAATCACGCGATTGTTGCCCTGCTCTCCTCAGCACTATTCGGCTGCTCTGGTG
>DASTHJ010000544.1:0-5489 GCA_035718265.1 Steroidobacteraceae bacterium
GCGGCCGCGCGCCGCAACGTCATGGACACCCTGCTGGGCCGTAATGACCTCGCGGCCATCGACGTGGCCGGCGGCGATCCGTACAACGCCACGGGCAGGCACTTCCGCCGCTGAGCCGGCTCACTGCGGGGCCCGCAACCCGCTAGACTTGCGGGCCCATGAAACTCGCCGTCGCCATCCTCGCTGCCGGACAGGGCAAGCGAATGAAATCCGCGCTTCCCAAGGTCTTGCAGCCGCTCGCCGGCCGCCCGCTGCTGCGCCACGTGGTTAGTCGTGCGCGCGAACTCGAGGCCGCGTCCATCCACGTCGTGTACGGCCATGGCGGCGAGCAGGTGCGCCTCGCGATCGACGATGCGGACCTGCAATGGGCCCTGCAGGCCGAGCAGCTCGGCACCGGCCACGCACTCATGCAGGCCATGCCGCAGATCGGCGACGACGCGCTGGTGCTGGTGCTGTACGGCGACGTGCCGCTGATCGATCCGCGCACGCTGCGGCAGCTCATCGACGCCGCCGGCCCGAAGGCGCTCGGCCTGCTGACCGTGATGCTGGACGACCCCACCGGGTATGGGCGCATCGTGCGCAATGCACGCGGCGCCGTGCAGAAGATCGTCGAGCAGAAGGATGCCACGCGCGCGCAGCTCAGGATCCGCGAAGGCAACAGCGGCATCCTGGCGGCACCGGCCAGGCTGCTGCGGCGCTGGCTGGGCAAGCTGCGCAACGCCAACGCGCAGGGCGAGTACTACCTGACGGACGTCGTCGCGATGGCCGTGAAGGAGAAGGTGAAGGTCACCGGCCTGGTCGCGCCGACGCTCGCCGAGACGCTCGGCGTCAACGACAAGGCGCAGCTCGCGCAGCTCGAGGCCCTGCACCGCGCGATCCGCGCGCGCGAGCTCATGCTCGCCGGCGCCACGCTCGCCGATCCGGCGCGCATCGACGTGCGCGGCGAGGTCACGGTCGGGCGCGACGTGTTCATCGACGCCAACGTGCTGCTCGAGGGCACGGTGTCGATCGGCGACGGCGCGCGCGTCGGCCCGAACGTGGTGCTGCGTGACATGCGCATCGGCGCGGGCGCCGTGATCCATCCGAATTGCGTGCTCGAGCAGAGCGAGGTGGGGCCGAACAATTCCATCGGGCCGTTCGCGCGCATGCGCCCGGGTTCCTGGACCGGCGACGCCGTGCACATCGGCAACTTCGTCGAGCTCAAGAAGACGCGGATCGCCGCTGGCAGCAAGGCCAACCATCTCACCTACCTGGGCGACACGCTGATCGGCAGCAAGGTGAACGTCGGCGCGGGCACCATCACCTGCAACTACGACGGCGCCAACAAGTTCCAGACCATCATCGAGGATGGCGCGTTCATCGGTTCCGGCAACATGCTGGTCGCGCCGGTGCGCATCGGCAAGGACGCGACCACCGGTGCCGGCAGCACCATCACGCGCGAGGCGCCCGACGGCAAGCTGACGCTCGCGCGGGCGCGCCAGACCACGCTCGAGGAATGGAAGCGGCCGGTGAAGAAGCCGAAGGAGTGACGCCCGCGCTGGCAGGCGGGCCGCGACGAGCTCGACCCGCCCGCAGCATCCGCGCCATGCCGCCCACCCGCTTCATCGCCTTCCACGAAATCGCCGAAGACGCCGCCGGCATGCCGCAATTGAGCTACGCGGTCATGCTGGCGCGCGCCGCGGACGGGGTGTTGCTGGTGCAGAGCCGCGTTCGCCAGGTCTGGGAGCTGCCGGGCGGCCTCATCGATCCGGGAGAGACCCCGCGGCAGGCCGCCATTCGCGAGCTGGTCGAGGAATCGGGTTGCCTGGCGCGCAACACGCGCTGGCTCGGAGTGTTGGAGGTCGACGACGGGCGCCCGCGCTTCGGTGCCTGCCTGTGTTGCGAGGTGGACGCGGTGCCGGAGCATTTCACGAATGCGGAGACCGTGAGCCTCGGGTACTGGACCCGCGCCGCGGCACCCGCGCCGCTCGGCCACGCCGACGAAGCCGTGCTGCGAAGATTCGCCTGACCGCCGTGGCACAATGACGCGCATGCAAGCCACGTTCGACGCGCTCGCCGCCTTCCCGGGCGAGCTCGCAAGACACTACGCCGCGTTCCCGTCCGGCTTCGCGCACTGGGCGCCGCCGTCCTGGGAGGGCGTGCCCAGCGAGCCGTTCACTGCCATCGAGCAGGTCTGCCACGTGCGCGACATAGAGATCGAGGGCTACCAGGTGCGCTTTCGCCGCACGCTTGCGGAAGACAGGCCGCTGCTGCCGTCCATCGACAGCGAGGCCGTGGCGCGACAGCGCGAGTACGCTCGCCAGGACGCGCGGCGCGCGCTGGCGGACTTTCGCGCGGCGCGCGTGCGCACGCTCGAGCTGCTGCGCGACCTCGACGATGTGCAGCTCGCGCGTCGCGCCGAGTTCGCAGGCTACGGACCCGTGACGCTGCGCGGGCTGGTCCACTATCTCTGCAGCCACGATCAGCAACATCTTTCCGGACTGCAATGGCTGCTGGGCAAGATCGACGTGGCGCGCGGCTGACGTACCTGGCCGTCGCCGCGCTGCTGGCCGCGGCGGCACCGGTGGTGGCGGCGGGGAGCTGGTGCCTGGGGTTCGGCGTGCTCGGGCCGGTGCGTACCGGCCTGACGGCCGAACAGGTGCTGCGGCTCGCGGATTTCGCCGGCATGGAGCGCCGCAAGCCGGCCGAGGACTGCTGGTACCTGCACTACCGCGCGGGTGGTTCGGACTTCGACCTGATGATCATCCGGGACCGCGTGGTGCGCATCGAGCTCAAGGGCGCGTCCACGCTGCACACCCTGAGTGGCGCGCGCCTCGGCAGTACCGAGGCGGAGTTGCGCGGCCTGTACCGCGGCATCGAGACCCAGCCGCACAAGTACGATCCCGAAGGCCACACGCTCACGTTCCGCTCGCCGGACGGCGCGTATGGGCTGCGCTTCGAGACCTCGCGCGGCCGCGTCACCGCGATCCAGTCCGGGCCGTGGGAGCACCTGCACTATGTGGAAGGCTGTAGTTAGGGCGCCGGGCGCGGCCGCGGCTGCGGCTGCGTGCGATGCGCGAAGTGCCGAGCTTCATCGATGAGCACTGAGACCGCGCTCATCTGCCACGTGCCGGAGGCGGAACGCTACATCGCGCGCTACCGCGAGCGCTACGACCCGTCCGCGCGGCGCAACGTGCCCGCGCACGTGACCATCCTGTATCCGTTCCTGCCGCCGCGGGACATCGATGCGCAGGTGCTCGAGCGGCTGCGCGACATCGCCGCGTCGGTGCCGTGCTTCGACTACCGCATGGCGGAGACGCGCCGCTTCCCGGTCGCCTTGTACCTCGCGCCGCAGCCGGACGGCCCGTTCGCGGCGCTCACCGACGCGGTGTGGCGCGCCTTTCCGGACCATCCACCGTTCGCGGGCAAGTTCGCGACCGTGGTGCCGCACGTCACCGTGGCGCACGGCGACGAACCGCAGCTCTGCGAGATCGAGGTCGAGTTGCGCATCGCGCTGCCCGGGGGTGGCGTCCGTGCCCGCTGCAGCGAGATGGTGCTCATCGAGAATTCCAGCGGCCGCTGGCAGGAGATGCAGCGCTTCGCGCTCGGCGCGTCGTAGCCATCCCACAGCCGATGTCGGCATCCAGCGGCAGCGCGCGGCGCGCGCGCGTGGCTCACTGGCCGCATGATCCGCAAATTGAGCACAGGGCAGTACCGCCTGTATTCGCGCAAGCCGAATCCCAGGACGGGCCGGCGTCGCAATCTCGGCACGTTCGCGACGCGCGCGGCGGCGCAGAAGCACGAGCGCGAGGTGCAGTACTTCAAGCGTCACTGATGCGGCGGAACGTCGCGGCGTAGACTGCGTCCCATGCGGGCGGGGCGTGCATGAAGATCGAGCTGCTGGACAGGCCGGAGGTTCGGGTCGCGTGCCTGCGCTACGACGGTCCTTCCGGCGAACCACTCGACCGATTCTGGCGCCGACGCGTCGCGCCATGGCTGGCGGAGTACGGCCTGCTCGATTGTCCGCGCTATGGCATCGCGCTCGGCGCCGGGCGCTACGAGGCTTGCGTCGAAGTGTTCGCCGACGTGTCGCTGCCCGATGCACGGCCAGCCACGATCGACGGCGGCCTGTATGCGATCACGCGCTTTCGCGGCACGGGCGCCGAACTCGACGCGGCCTGGAAGGCGTTCGAGCATGAACTGCATGGCGATGTCGCGATTCACCGCGACGAGGGCCGGCCGGCGCTCGAGCACTATCCGCGCGGCGCCGGCTACGATGCCCGCACGGGAGCCTTCGCCTGTGAGCTTTGCCTGCCGATGCAGTCCCGGTATCGCCTGGCGGATGCGCAACCCGACGATGCGCCCGCGATTCTGGAGCTGCAGAAGCTGGCCTATCGCTCCGAGGCGCAGCTCTACGACGACTGGAGCCTGCCCCCGCTGACGCAGACGCTGGAGTCGCTGCGCGCGGAATTTGCCTCATCGCGCATCCTCAAGGCGGTGGACGGTGAACACCTGGTGGGCGCGGTGCGCGCACGCGAAGCCGACGGCGTCTGCCACGTCGGCCGGCTCATCGTCACGCCGCAGCTGCAGGGCCGCGGCATCGGCACGCGCCTCATGCGGGCGATCGAGGCGCGCTTTCCGGGCGCGCGGCGTTTCGAGCTGTTCACCGGCAGCCGCAGCGTCGGCAATCTCCGGCTGTACGAACGCCTCGGGTATCGCCGCTGCCGCGAACAGGTCCTGTCGCCCGCGGTCACGCTGGTCTACCTGGAGAAACTCCGATGACGATTCGCATCGTGCGCCTCGGCCAACCCCGCGCTCCCCGGGAAGGGACCCGGCTCGGGACCGTGCGTCGTCCGCCACGCGGCGTGCCGAAGGCCGATTTCGCCCGCAAGGACTGGTACGACGTCTGGTTCCCGGTGCTGGCGCCAAGTCTGCCGGCCATGAAGCGCGCGCTGGCCGCGACCACCGATCGTCAATGGGCCGCCTTCGCCCGCGAGTTCCGCGCGGAAATGGCGGCGCCCGCGCCCCGCCACTCGCTCGACGTGCTCGCGGCGCTGTCCCACCACGCCAATTTTTCCGTGGGCTGCTACTGCGAGGACGAGTCGCGGTGCCATCGGTCGCTGCTGCGCGAGCTGCTGCTTGCCAGGGGCGCCGACGTAGAGTAGTCAGCCGGGCATGAAAAACTTTCTGGTGGTGCCCTGCCGGGTTCTTCCTCGCACATTGTCCCGGCGTGAATATGGACGGAGATCGAGATGGCATACCCTGTGAACGGCAGTTTGGCCGATAGCGATCCATGGGCGCCGATGTACCATCGGCTCATGAAGAGCTGCGTGACGACCGTACTGGCGATTTCGCTGCCGCTGACCGCCGCGGCCGAAACCTTCCGCTGCGGCAAGTGGATCATCGGCGATGCGACCACGCGCGAAGAGCTCGTGCAGAAGTGCGGCGAGCCCACCTTGCGCACCAGCCGCACCGAGGAGGTGCGCGCGCCCAACCAGTACACCGGCGGC
>DASTHJ010000545.1:0-2031 GCA_035718265.1 Steroidobacteraceae bacterium
GGCGTAAGCCTGCGACACCTCCGGCCAGCGCGAATCGTCCAGTCCCACCGAGCGAGCCTGCTCCTTGAGGTTGGTGTACTGCCCGCCGGGCATGGCGTGCACGTACACCTCCGAGGCGCCCGAGCGCATGTCGCTCTCGAATGCCAGGTAGTTCTTGCGCACCTGCTCCCAGTACATCGAGATGGCGCGCACCGCGCCGTGGTCGATGCCCGGATCGCGCTCGCTGTGCCTGAGCGCTTCGACGATCGAGCCCAGGTTGGGCTGCGACGTGAATCCCGACAGGGCGTCGATCGCCGCATCCACGACGTCGCACCCGGCGGCCACGGCCGCGAGCACGCTCGCGGCCGCGATGCCCGAAGTGTCGTGCGTGTGGAAATGCACGGGGATTCCCAGCTCGTCCTTGAGCGCCTTGACCAGCGTGTACGCGGCGTTCGGCTGGCACAGGCCCGCCATGTCCTTGATACCCAGGATGTGGGTGCCGGCGGCCTTCAGCTCGCGGCCCATCTTCAGGTAATAGTCGAGCGTGTACTTCGTCTCCTTCGGCGAGGAGAGATTTCCCGAGTAGCAGATGGACGCTTCGCACAGCTTGCCGGTCTCGAGTACCGCGTCGATGGCGACGCGCATGTTGTCGACCCAGTTCAGCGAATCGAACACGCGGAACACGTCGACGCCGGAAGCCGCGGCCTGCTTGACGAAGGCGCGCACCACGTTGTCCGGGTAGTTGGTATAGCCCACCGCGTTCGCCGAGCGCAGCAGCATCTGCAGCAGCAGGTTGGGCATGGTGGCGCGGAACTGCTCGAGCCGTGCGAACGGGTCTTCCTTGAGAAAACGCATGGCCACGTCGAACGTGGCGCCGCCCCAGCACTCCATCGAGAACAGCTGCGGCAGCATGTGCGCGTAGTACGGCGCGATGGCCACCATGTCCGAGGTGCGCATGCGCGTGGCGAGCAGCGACTGGTGGGCGTCCCGCATGCTGGTGTCGGTGAGCAGCACCCGCTTCTGCCCGAGCAGCCACGCGGCGAATTTCTGCGGACCGAGTTCGTCGAGCTTCTGCTTCGTGCCGGGCGGCGGCGGCTTGGACACGTTGGATTTCGGCAGCCTCGCCAGCGTCATCTGCTGAGGCCTGAGGCGGCCCTTCACCTCCGGATTGCCGTTGACGATGACGTCGCCGATGAACGAGAGGATGCGCGTCGCGCGGTCGCGCTTCTTCTCCCACTTGAACAGCTCGGGCGTCTCGTCGATGAACTTGGTGGTGTACTCGGCGTTGGCGAACTTGGGGTGCGTGATCACCTGGTCGAGGAAGCGCAGGTTGGTCGCCACGCCGCGGATGCGGAACTCCCACAAGGCGCGGTGCATGCGCGCGATGGCCTCCTCGGGACCCGGCGCCCAGGCGGTGACCTTCACCAGCATCGAATCGTAGGAGCGCGTCAGTATGGCGCCCGCATAGGCAGTGCCGGCATCGAGGCGGATGCCAAAACCCGCCGGCGAACGATAGGCCGTGATCTTGCCGTAGTCCGGCGAAAAGTTGTTCTCGGGATCCTCGGTGGTCACGCGGCATTGCAGGGCGTGCGCATGCAGCTGGATGTCCTGCTGCGGCGGTACGCCGCTCCCGGGATCGCCGATCTTCGCGCCGTCGGCGATACGGATCTGCGCCTTCACCAGGTCGATGCCGGTGACGGCCTCGGTCACGGTGTGCTCGACCTGGATGCGCGGGTTCACCTCGATGAAGTAGAACTTGCCGGTCTCGGCGTCCTGCAGGAACTCCACGGTGCCCGCGTTGCGGTATTTCACGGCCTGGCCGATCTGCAGCGCGTAGCCGCACAGCTCGTTCCTCTGCGCATCGCTGAGGAAGGCGGCGGGCGCACGTTCGACGACCTTCTGGTTGCGTCGCTGCACGGTGCAGTCGCGCTCGTAGAGATGCACGAGGTTGCCGTGGGTATCGCCGAGGATCTGCACCTCGATGTGCCGCGCCTTGCGTACCAGCTTCTCGAGATACACCTCGTCGTTGCCGAAGCCCGCCTTGGCCTCGCG
>DASTHJ010000546.1:0-4248 GCA_035718265.1 Steroidobacteraceae bacterium
GCGGCATCGAGCGCGCCGCCGAAGCGGATGCGGATCGGCGCCGTGGTCGACCAGCCGTCGAGCGCGTTCAGTCCCGCCTGGTTGGGAATCAGGCCGTTCGCCGGCTGGATGTTGAGCGTGCCGTCGGTGGTGCCGGCGAAGTAGAGGTCGTTAGGAAAAGGAAAGATGCCTTGCGCCGGCTGGAACAACGCCGCCGTCGCTGCCGGCGTCGTGCCCGAGCCCGCGCTGCCGCTGCCCGGCAGACTGCCGCTGGTCGGATCGGTGGGCCGCACGTCGGGTCCGTTGTCCACGGAGCTCGAGCAGCCGGTTGCCAGGGCGGCAGCGAGAATCACGCCGGCTGCGAATAGCCTGTTCATAACGCTCCTCGGAAATTCTGTTGCGATGTCTGAACGGTCGCATTCCCTCGTCGTGCAGAACGATGCGCCGAACTTGTCGTATTGGGGACGTAGCGTACGCTTGGGCCCCAAAAGGTGGCAAGCCGCAGACGACGTTGGCAAAGGTCAAACAGAGCGGGAAAAGACGCGCCGGTGCGCGCGCCGATGACGCGAATCGTGGTGCACGCGAAGGCCAGCGGATGCTGCGCATCATCGGCGGGCGGCATCGCGGCCGGCGCCTGCGATTTGCGGCGGGCGTCGCGATCCGTCCGACACCGGATCGCGTTAGGGAAACCCTGTTCAACTGGCTGCAGCCGCGCCTCGACGGCGCGCGGGTGCTGGACTTGTTCGCCGGCAGCGGCGCGCTGGGACTGGAGGCGCTGTCGCGCGGTGCGGCGCAGGTGACCTTCGTCGAACAGGATCGTCGCGCCGCGGCCGCGATCGAGGCATTGCTCGGCGAGTGGCGCGAGAGCGGCGCACGCGTGGTCCGCGCCGACGCGCTCGAGTGGCTGGCGGGCGCCGCCGGTGGCGCGCCGTTCGACATCGTGCTGCTCGATCCACCGTTCGACTCGGCGCTGCTCGCCACCGCCGCCGCGGCGCTCGCCGCGGGCCGGTTGCTCGCGGCGGACGCGCGCGTCTACGTCGAACATCGCGCCCGCGACCCCCTGCCGGCGCTGCCCGGGGAGTGGCGCAATATTCGCGACGGCCGCGCCGGAGAGGTCGGGTATCATCTGTTCGCCTCATGAAACGCAGCGCCGTCTACCCAGGGACCTTCGATCCCATCACCAACGGGCACCAGGATCTGGTGCGGCGCGCGGCCGGCGTGTTCGAGCGCGTGATCGTCGCGATCGCGGCCAACCCTAACAAGGCGCCGATGTTCCCGCTGGAGAAGCGCGTCGATCTCGCGCGCCAGGTGCTCGGCGACATCCGCGGCGTCGAAGTCATGGGCTACTCGGGCCTGACCGTGGATTTCGCGCGCCAGCATGGTGTGCAGGTCGTGGTGCGCGGGCTGCGCGCCGTGTCGGATTTCGAGTTCGAATTCCAGCTCGCCAACATGAGCCGGCACCTCATGCGCGACCTGGAGACCGTGTTCCTGACACCCCAGGAACAGTTCACGTTCATCTCGTCCACGCTGGTGCGCGAGATCGCGGTGCTCGGCGGCGACGTCAATGAATTCGTGCACCCGCTGGTGGCCGCCGAACTCAGGAAGATGAAGCGGAGTTGAAGCGCATGAGGCGGTACCTGGCGCGCATGGCGCGCGGCCTTTTCCTGTTGCTGGTCTGCGTGGCGCCGCTGCACGCGGCGGAGCCGCAGATACCGGCGAAGGGCCCCGGCAAGGCTGCGATCGCCAGCGCCTATCCACTGGCGAGCGATGCGGGCAAGGAAATCCTCGCCAAGGGCGGCAATGCGTTCGACGCGGCCGTGGCCGTGGCCGGCGCGCTCACCGTGGTCGAGCCGTCGAGCTCCGGACTCGGCGGCGGCGGATTCTTCCTGATCCGCCGCGCCAGCGACGGCCTGGAACTCATGATCGACCTGCGCGAGATGGCGCCCGGCGCCGCCTCGCGTGACATGTATCTCGACAAGGATGGCAACCCGGTGCCGGGGCTGTCGCGCGATTCGGCGCTCGCGGCCGGCATCCCCGGCGAGCCGGCCGGGCTCGCCCACCTCGCGAAGAAATACGGCAAGCTGCCGCTGCGCGTGAGCCTCGCGCCCGCCATCAAGCTGGCGCGCGAGGGATTCGCGCTGTATCCGCGGCTGCGCGGCGGCATGGAGTTCAAGAAGAATGCGTTCCTGAAGACGCCGGACGCGACGCGCGTCTACCTGGTGAACGGCGAAGTCCCGCCGCTCGGCCACGTGATCCGCCAGCCAGAGCTCGCCGAAAGTCTCGAGAACTTCGCCGAGAAGGGCGCGGACGGCTTCTACAAGGGCGCGTTCGCGCGCAAGCTGGTCGACGGCGTGCGCCAGCTCGGCGGCAACTGGACGCTCGAGGACCTCGCGAACTACCGCATCGTGGAGCGCGCGCCGGTGGTCGGGCATTACCGCGGCGCGCGCATCGTGTCCGGCTCGCCGCCCACTTCCGGCGGCATCGCGCTGATCGATGCGCTCAACATCCTCGACGGCTTCGACCTGGACGCGGTGGATCGCGTCACGCGCATCCACCTGATCGTGGAGGCCATGCGGCGCGTGCATCGCGACCGCGCCGTGTACCTCGGCGATCCGGACTTCGTCGACGTGCCGGTCGAGCGGCTGATCAATCCGTACTACGCCGCCGGGCAGCGCGCCTCGATCCGCATGGATCGCGCGACGCCGAGCGCCAGCCTGCCCGGCATCGATGCGCCGGGTCCCGGACCGTCGACCACGCATTTCTCGGTCATCGACGCCAAGGGCAACATGGTCGCCGCGACCATCACGCTGAACTTCTTCTTCGGCTCGGGCCTGATGATCCCGGGCACCGGCATCCTGCTCAACAACGAGATGGACGATTTCTCGGTGAAGGCCGGCGTGCCGAACGGCTTCCAGCTGATCGGCGGCGACGCGAATGCCATCGCGCCGAAGAAGCGGCCGCTGTCGTCGTCCACGCCCACCTTCGTCGAAGCGCCGCACGGCCTGATGATCATCGGCACGCCCGGCGGCAGCCTGATTCCGGGCATGGTGATCCTCGGCACGCTCGATTTCATGGACGGCAAGAGCGCGCAACAGGTCGTGAGCGCGCCGCGCTTCCATCACCAGTTCTCGCCCGACGTGCTGCGCTTCGAGAGCGATGCGTTCTCGCCCGAGGAGCGCCGGCAGCTCGAGGCGCGTGGCCACACGCTGCGCGAGGGCAACCGCAAGTGGGGCAACGAGCAGGTGGTGATCTGGGACTACGAGTCCGGTCGCGTCGAGGCGGCCTCGGACCCGCGCGGCGAGGGCGTCGGCCTCGTCTACTGACTACTTCGCGCGACGCGCGCGCGTTTTGGGGACGCGCGATTTCCGGCGCTTCGCGACCCGGGCGGCTTGCGGCTTGCGCTTCTTCTCGAGCTTGATGCGCGTCCTGGTCACCGGCGCGGGTAGTTTGTCCGCCTTGTGCAGGTCCACGGCGCGCCACAGGTACCACGCGGCCACCGAGCGGAACGGCGCCCAGCGCGCGCCGTACTCGGCGAGCGCGCGCGGCGTCGGCATGCCGCGCAGTCCGTAGGCGAGCCGGAAGCCGTTGCGCACGCCGAAATCGTCGACGGGCAGGATGTCGGGCCGGCCGAGGCGGAACATCAGCAGCATCTCCACGGTCCAGCGCCCGATGCCGCGCACCTGCGTGAGCCGCTCGATGATCTGCTCGTCCTCGAGCGTGTGCAGGATTTCATACGGCGGCACGGTGCCGTCGACGGTCTTGCGCGCCAGGTCCTTGATGCTGGCGATCTTGGCGAACGACAGCCCGACGGCGCGCAGCTTGTCGTCCGGCGTGCCGAGCACCAGCTCGGCTTCCAGCAGCGCGGCGCCCGCCGCGCTCTGCGCGTACAGCCCGACGAAGCGGCCGAAGATGCTCTCCGCCGCCGTGCCGTTGAGCTGCTGGTGCGCGATGGCGCGCGCCAGCGCATGGAAGGGCGTGTGCTCCGCATTGGGCACGTGCGTGAATTTGCCGGCGGCGCGGATCAGGTTGGCAAGATTCGGGTCGACCCTGGCGAGCCGCCGGCGGAAGGCGGTGAGCTCGGCCGCCGTACACATCGAGGTGCGGGGAATGTTCACGGCAGGATTCTAGCGGTGCGCTTCACTTCTGGCAGTACGAACACCAGTAGGTAGAGCGCTGGCCCTGCGTGAACTGCCGGATCGGCCGGCCGCAGACCCGGCACGGCTTGCCGGCGCGCTCGTAGACGTAGAGCTTCTGGCGGAAGTATCCCGG
>DASTHJ010000547.1:0-11392 GCA_035718265.1 Steroidobacteraceae bacterium
CGCCCAGCGAGTGGCGGATCGTGCACGCGGTCCAACATGGCCTGAGCAATGCCGAGATCGCGCGGCGCCGGCAGGTGAGCGTCGACGCAGTGAAATTCCACGTGGCCAATGCATTGGCGAAGCTTGGCTTGAAGGACCGGAAGGCGCTGCGCGGATGGTTCCGTACGCCGCGGGCCGGCGCCCTGGCTGCCCACCGGAGGATGCCCATGAAAGACGTCCAGCTCGGCCCGATCGGGCAGATTGCCCGCTCGGTCAATGACATCAAGGCGTCCGAGAGCTGGTATCGCGAGGTGCTGGGCCTGCCGCACCTCTACACTTTCGGCACCCTCGCGTTCTTCGACTGCGGGGGCACGCGGCTCATGCTGTCCCAGGAAGGCGGCGCGAGGCCGGAATCCATTCTCTATCTGCGTGTACCGGATATCGCCGCGGCGTACGAGGGGCTGAAGGAGCGTGGCGTGAACTTCACGCATGCGCCACACATGATTCATCGCCATGCCGACGGAACCGAGGAATGGATGGCGTTCTTTCAGGACCCCGACGGGCGGCCGCTGGGATTGATGTCCGCGGTGAAGTAGCGGCGCAGGTCTGTCCCCGTTTGCTAGGAAACGGGGAATGTCCCCATTTCCTTACATAATTTCCGCTGCGCGGTCGGGTGAACACCCACGGCTGCGACCTGCGACACGGTTCTGGGCATAACACACGGCGCAATCTATGCCGCGCTATTCGTCAGGCGCACCGGCAATCCAAGGGAGAATCGAATGAGCAGTGCATCCAGTGAGCGCATGTCGGTGTTCGGCCCGACGCTGCGGTTCAAAGGCGAGCTCCGGGCCCAGGAAGACATCAAGATCGAGGGTCGCATCGAGGGCACGATCGAGCATCAGCAGCGTGTCGTCGTCGGCACGAAGGGCGAGGTCGTCGCCAAGGTCAACGCCGCATCCATCGACGTCGATGGTCGTGTGCAGGGCGACATCAGCGCGAAGAAGAGCATCAAGGTCAGTCAGTCAGCGGTGGTGCGCGGCAACCTGCGCGCGCCGAGCGTCAGCATCACAGAGGGAGCAAATTTCAATGGCGGAGTCACGATGGAGTCGAATGCTGGGTCGTCAGGACCCTCCACCCCCGGCGCCTCGAGCCGTTGAGCCGGAGAAGAAACCCATGAGCAAAGGATTCGGCGACAGCAAGTTGGCTCCCCCGCCGGTCGCGCCGGCGCCGTCTTCGCAGGGCGCGCCCTGCGTGCTCGGCCCGACGCTGCACTTCAAGGGCGAGCTGTACGGCGAAGAGGACCTGGATTTCCAGGGCCAGCTCGAAGGCTCGATCGAGCACACGCGCTCGCTGAGCATCGGCAAGGAAGGCAGCGTCAAGGGCAACGTGCGCGCGAAGTACGTGATCATCGAAGGCAAGGTGGACGGCGACGTGTACGCCACCGAGTCGGTATCGGTGCGCCAGACCGCCAAGGTCAACGGCAACATCTTCGCGCCGCGCGTGGGTATCGCCGATGGCGCGTTCTTCTCGGGCCGCATCGACATGAATCACAAGGGCGCGGCCACCAAGGCCGAACTCACCAAGCCGCTCAGCGACCCGCAGGCCGAGCGCCTGCTGGCCCACGGCGGCTGACGAGCCCCGGCCCTGCGATCAGAAGGCGCCCCGCGAGGGGCGTCTTTTTTTTTGCACGTGCGATATAACGCGTGGCGACGCAGCCGCGAGAACGGAGTCCTCGATGAAGCATGGATTGTGGGTCGCACCGCTCGCACTTCTGGCAGCGCAAGTGCCGGCACACGCGGACGTGGGCCTTGGCGAGCGCCGCGCCGCGCTCGAAGCGGCCGCGCAATTGCTCGAAAGCCGCTACGTCTACCCGGAACGCGGCAAGGCGCTCGCCAGGGATCTGCGACGCGAGATCGGGGCGGCCTGGGTGCGCACGGCGAACGACGTGGAATTCGCCGATGCGCTGACCCGCAAGCTGCGCGCAGCATCCGGCGACGGTCATTTCAAGGTCGATTTTCGCGAGCCTGGCGAGGCGGCGACCGGCGAAGCGCAATTCGGCGCCGCGGAATTCGAGAAGTTCTACGGCAAAGCCGTCAATCACGGCTTCGAGCAGGTGCGCCGCTTCGAGGACAACATCGGCTACCTCGACCTGCGGGTGTTCGCGCCGCCGGCGATGGCCGCCGACATGGCCTCCGCGGCCATGACGCTGCTCGCGGAAACCCGCGCGCTCATCGTCGACCTGCGCCGCAACGGCGGCGGCGACGGCGAAATGGCCTTGTTCCTGGCGGCCTATCTACTCGACCACCCGACGCAGATGAGCGGCGTGTACGACCGACCGAGCGACACGCTGACGCCGGCTTCGACGCCGGTGTGGGTGCCGGGCCGGCGGTTCGGCGCCGACAAGCCGGTGTACGTGCTCATCTCGCGCCAGACGTTTTCGGCCGCCGAAGCGTTTGCCTACGACCTGCAGGCCCTGAAGCGCGTGACGGTGATCGGCGAGCCGAGCGGCGGCGGAGCGCATCCGTTCGTATACCGGAAGATCAGCGAGCACTTCGTGTTGTCGCTGCCGGAAGCGCGCTCCGTCAATCCCGTCACCGGCAAGGACTGGGAAGGCGTGGGAGTGATCCCCGACGTGCGCGTGGCCGCCGATCAGGCGCTCGATGAGGCGCTGAAGCTCGCCCGCGCCCGCTAGCCGCCCGGCGTTTCATCGGCCGGCGGCGGCGGTCGCAGCGTCTCCACGATCTGCGCCGCCAGCACGCGCAGCGTGTCCTGCGCGCCGTTCGTTGCCTTGTTCGACAGCAGCACCAGCGCGAGCTGCGCCTCGGGAAACAGCTCCACGAGGCTCGCGAAGCCATAGGTGCCGCCGGCATAGTGCAGTCGGCGGCCGCGCGGCGTGTCCGTGCCGATCCAGTACATGGCGACCGATTGATAGCGGTCCGGCGTGTACCAGGTCGGCCGATGCGCGAGTTTCACCGAGGCATCGCGCTCGACCATCTGCCAGGACGCGTAGCGCAGCAGGTCGTCGGCGCTGTAGCGCAACGAGGTCGCGGCCCAGGACATCTTCGCTTCGAACGGCGGCAGTTCCTCGCCGGCATTCGTGTAGCCGGTGGCGAGCCGGTTCTTGTCGGGCCGCGTGCCGCTGCCCATGTGCAGCGGCCGCTCGATCTCGCGCGCCAGGATGACGTCGAACGGCTCGCCGTAGATCTTCTCGAGTGCGACGCCGAGCAGCACGCTGGCCACGTTCGAGTGCACCGGCGGATTGCCCGGCGGCAGGCGCGGCGCCACGCGATGCAGCTGCGCGAGGAATTCCCTGGCCGTGTACTTGCCGAGCACGCGCATGTACGTGACGTCCAGCGGCTCGCCCGCGACCCGGCGCACCTGCGTGAGGTCCGGGATGTTGTCGATGAGCTGCGAGGTCATGTTCGCCAGGTGCAGCAGGCGCACCTTCTCGCCGCCGTTCGCGAGGTTCGGATACGGCTCGCCGAGATACTTCTCCACCTCGTCACTGAGGGTGGCGCGGCCCTCGACGACTGCCCGCGCCAGCAGCTGGCCTGTCATGGTCTTGCCGACCGAGCCGATCTCGTAGATCGTGTCCTTGGTGGGCGCGCGGTTGCCGTCGAGGCGTGTCGAGCCGAAGTTGTAGAAGTGCCGCGTGCCGCGGTCATAGATGCCGATCGACAGGCCGATGCCGTCGTAGTCCTCCAGCCACTTGCGACCCAGCGTGACGACGGCTTGTTCGTACGCGGATACCGCGGCGGCGGGCGCCGGGGTGGCGGCCTTCGCCGGCATGGCCACCAGCCATTGCGGCACCCACAGGCTGATCCACAGAAAAGTCAGGCGCGGAACATTCATGAGCTCACATCCTCGCGCGTAGACTGCTGCAAGACAACAATGGGCTGGGAGTGCAGTCATGGCCACACCCATTCCGGCGAGCGAGCGCATCTACGCGCTGGACGTGATCCGCGGCTTCGCGCTGCTCGGCATCTTCATCATGAACATGCCGTGGTTCAACACCTCGTTCCATGCCGGCCTGGATGGCGCGGAAGCCTGGCCTGCATGGTGGGACCAGTGGACCGAGACGGCCACGGACGTGCTGTTCTCGGGCAAGTTCAACAGCATGTTCAGCATGCTGTTCGCCGTGGGCTTCACCATCCAGCTCGAACGGCTCGAGGCACGCGACCCGGAGCATGCCAGGGCTATCTACCTGCGGCGCCTCTTCTGGCTGTTCGTGTTCGGCGCCATCCACATGTGCGTGTTCTGGCAGGGCGACGTGCTGCACATGTACGCGTTGCTCGGCCTGCTGCTGCCGGCGCTGCGCCGGGCGCCCGCCCGGCTGCTCTGGGGGCTGTTCTTCCTGGCGTTGTTCCTGCCGCTCGCGGTGGCCGTGTACCGCTACTACACGTTCGTGCCGGTGGATCGCGCGCACATCCTCGCGATGTCGAGACTCTGGGTCGAGTCCAACGAGGCGGCCTACGGCCACGGCTCGTTCTTCGCCGCGGCGCGCGAGCACACGCGCGAGGCGATCTATCTCTACACCGACGAGTACAACCTGCGCATCACGCTGCGCCTGTACGCCCAGTTGTTCGCCACCATGTTGATCGGCCTGATGCTCGGCCGTGCGAAGTTCTTCCAGAATGCCGCAAGCCACCTGCCGCTGGTGCGGCGGGTGCAGTGGTGGTCGCTGGGCTGCGGCCTGGCGACTGGCACGGTATTCGGCATCTGGCAGGCGACGGCCACGGACTTCATCACGCCCTCGCCCTCGCGGCTGGTCGCGGCCGTCAGCTACGTCCTGTGCCGCGTGCTGATCATGATCTTCTACGTGGCAACCTTGGTGCGCTGTGTGCACAGCGCGAACTGGCGGCGACGCCTGCAGCCCATCGCCAAGGCCGGCCGCATGCCGCTGACCAACTACCTGATGCAGACGCTGATCGCGACCGCGATCTTCTACGGCTGGGGCCTGGGCCTGTGGGGCAAGGTCGGCAACGCGCTCGACCTGTTGCTGGCCGTGTCGATCTTCTTCCTCGTGCAAGTGCCGTTCAGCCAGTGGTGGCTCGCCCGGCACGAGCTCGGGCCACTGGAATGGGTGTGGCGGCGCCTGACCTATGGCAGCGGGTTCACCAGGGCGCCGGCGCGCGAGCCGACCGCCTGATCGCTTCGGCCTATCGGAGATAGGGAGCGACGTTGCGCTCGATGGCGCGGAACTCGGCTGCCGTGAGCGGCAGTTCGCGGAAGAACTTCAGCTGCTCGACAGGCGGCGGATCGGTCGGGTCGCCACCGTCCGAGCCGTACAGCACGCGCTTCAAGCCGATCTCGCGAATGCGCGCCGCGATCCATTCGCGCCGTTCGGGCGAGGCGCCGGTCGCCACCAGCGCCAGGTCGAAGTACAGGCGCTTCACGCGCGGATCGCGCCGCTGGATGGCGCCGATGAATTCGCCCAGCGCCTCGTCGGCAGCCGCGTCCTGCGGCGCGCCGCCGCCGGTGAAATGCGCGATCTGCACGGGAACATCTGGCGCCGCGGCCAGCAACTGGTCGATGAAGACGCGGGCCTGCGGCGCGCCGAAATGACGCGCGCGGCGCGTGCGCATGTGCACGACGATGGCGAGATGGCGCGCGTTGGCGGCGGCGAACACCGCCCGGACCTTCGCCACGTCCGCCGGATTGTCGAGATCGACGTCCGAGGCGCCGAATTGCAGTTTGATGCCGCGGCCGAAACGCGCATCGCGCGCGCAGCGCTCGAGCTCGGCGAGCGCGTAGTCCTTGAGCGGGTTGAAGCCGCAGAAGGCGACCAGGCGTTGCGGATGTTTCGCGGCTTCGGCCACGGTCCAGTCGTTCTCGGCCCTGACGCGCGGGTACTCGTCTTCGAAGGGCTCCGGCCGCGGGTTGCCGAACATGAACGCGGACGACAACACCACGGCGCGACCGATGCCCGCCTCGTCGAGCATGCCGATGAGCGCGTCGGCATCGATGGGCTTCTGCCCGGGCGAGACCATGGCGGGACTGACGAAGTGCTGGTGATGATCGACGCGCACCGCGGGCTGGCCGGCGAGCGCGCCGCAGGAAATCACCGCCAGCCAGAGCGCGCGCCGCACGTTCATTTCTCCTGGTTCAGGACGTGGTCGGCGGCCAGCACCAGCAGCAGATAGTCCGTGGTGCCGCGACCGAGCACGTATTCGGTCTGCTGCCAGAAGAATGGCCAGTGCTTGAGCTCCGGAAAGTCCGGTCGGATCAGCGCGGTGCCCGATGCGCTGCCGCCCGGAATGTACGACCAGTCGGCGCGGTTGAATCCATAGGCCGTGGTCAGCGAGTTCGCGCCGACACCGGAGACGAACGAGGCGGTGTTCGAGCCCGGGTGCACGCCGAGGATGAACGACAGCGCCTGCAGTGCGTAGGTACGCGGGAACAGGTCGGGGAACGACAGGTGCAGCATCCACTGGTCCCAGCCGAAGCGCTGGATGTTCCAGCCCGCGCCCCAGATGTCGGGCTTGTAGGGCACGCCGTATGGAGTTTCCCTGGCGAGCGCATCGACCTTGGTGCGATAGCCGGCGACCGCGTCGCGGATCGCCTTGCCGTACGCGTCGTCGTGCACCAGCGGCAGCGTGCGACCGACGGCCCAGCCGATGCGATCGATGTGCGTGACGATCGCGTCGCGCTGGTCGAGCAGCAGCTGGCGATATTTGCCGTCGCGCGTGGCGAGCAGCAGCTCGGCGGCGGCGCCGACGCGCCAGGCATCGTCCTGCGGCTTCGCGCGGTCGTAGATCTCGATCGCGGCTTTCAGCGAGCGCTGCGCGAGATCGTCGTTGTAGCCACGCAGCGCGCGTGAGCCGGCGGCCAGCGCGGCGGCGGTCTGCAACTCGCGGCGCGCGTTCTCCTCGGTGAACACCCAGCGATCGTCGGGCGAGCCAGGCAGCCCGACGTGCGGCGGGTTCGGCATTTTCGGATCGAACACCGCGTTGTCGGTGATGCCCGCGCCGTCACCGAGGAACACGTACTGGCGCAGCGTCGGCTCGATGATGCCGCGATACAGCCGGCCGAGCGACTCGTAGCCGCCGACCACGGACAGCAGGCCATGCTCGAGCTGCTGCAGCACGTCGGGCTTGCCGTCCGGCTGGTGGATTTCGGTCACCCGGTTCTTCTGGTCGATGGCGGTGTCGTCGTAGTCGACGTGGAACAGCTCCCAGGCGAGCGCCAGGCCGTAGATGGTGTCGGCCTGCGATTCGACGCGCATGTCCCAGTCGCCGGCGTCGTGCCAGCCTCCGTGGTCCAGGCCCGGCACGTGTTCGCCGCTCTGGTAGCGCGTCAGCGTCGAGGGTCCCTGCCGGTAGCCGTCGAAGTGGATGTGATCCACGGGCGCCATGCGCGCATCGTCCAGGTGACAGGCGCCGTGCCACAGGCGGTATTTCTCCATGACCTTCATGTGGCACATCTGCGCGGGCAGGAAGTATTCCAGCGTCGGCTGCCACACTTCGCGCGAGAACACGTGCGCGTTGATGCGGAACGGCTGGCTGACCTGCGCGCCGTAGCGGACCAGGTAGACGCCGGGCTGCTGCACGTCGGTGAAGTCCAGGCGCGCGTACTGGTAGCGCAGGAACCTGCCCCACTCCTGCGGCTTGCGGTCGATCACGGTCTGGAGCTGCCCGGCGAGGCCGATGCGCTGCAGTTTGACGTTCTCGCGGCGCGTGTCGCGGGCGTCGAGTTCGATGATGGCCTGCTTGGGCTGCAGCGGGTGATAACCGACCTGCGATACCTGGATCACGGGCGTGCGCATCCAGCCGGGCCTGGCGTGCGGTGTCACGCGCCACTCGATGGCGTTGGTGGTCGCTTTGGCCGGCGCCAGCGCGCGCACCACGAACCAGCCGTTGTTGTGATTGCCACGGCCGTCGAGCAGCTCGAGCTCGCCGCCCTCGAGCGCCTCGATGCTGAGGTGGTACAGCCCGGTCTCGGGCGCGACTTCGAGCGTCTTGCCGCGCGCCAGTATCGGCGTTTCTCCCGGACCGCTCGGCTGCCGCTGGAACACGCCGTCGCTGCGGCCGAGCTGCCAGGACTTGCCGAACAGCAGGCCGGGGAACAGCTCGAGGTTGAAGCCCACCTTGCCGACCCAGTCGGCCGGAATGGGCTGATCGAAGTCCACGCTCACGCGGATCGATTCGCCATCCGCGCGCGCGCGCACCGTGTAGCCGAGTTTCAGGTCCGGGTACTCGATGGGGTTGAAGCCCTTGCGGTCGCGTTCCGGATCCGGGAACGCCAGCGGCACGCGGATCTCCTGCGTGGCGGTGTCCACCTCGCGCTTGCCGGGCCTGGGGATCGGCGACCACTGGCCGGGCGATGGCTCGAGGCGCACGTCGCCGTTCGAGGCGATGCGCTCGTCGTGCATGATGATGCTGAGGCCGCCCTGGTGTCCCTCCGGGTAGTAGTCCTGGCCATACATCACGTCGACGCCGGCGCGCTCGAAGTACTCCTGCGCGTTGAGCTTGAAGTCGTCGGCGGCCGACGCCGACCAGGGCAGCAGGCCGAGCAGGATCAAGGCAATGCGCATCGAGTTTTCCCCGCGAGTGGATCAGCGCCGCATGGTAGGGATTGTCTTGCGCGTCAGGCAACCGACGCGCAGCTAACGGCGCTTCGCGCGCGGGCGCGCCGCAGTTTTGCTCTCGGCAAAAGTCTGCCGCGCGCTTTCGACGATCACCGCCACGGCAGGATGCTTGATCTTGCGCTCGATGGAGAGCGCGTAGAACTGCACGCTGACGCCCTCGGCGGTGCCGATGGGCACGAGGTCGTAGAGCTCGCGGAAGTAGTCGACCTGCAGCGAGGGCACCGGGATCAGGCCGTGGCCGGCACGTGCGAACTCGCGCAGCAGCGCGTAGTCCTCGAACTCGCCGATCACCAGCGCGTGGATGTCGAGCCGCGCCAGCCATTGGTCGATGGCGCGGCGGATGGCGGTGTCGCTGGTGGGCAGCAGCATGGGCACGCCGTCGAGCGACTTCGGGAATCCGCGCCGCAGCACCGCCGCGGTCTTCGGCATCGACATCCAGGTGATCGCCGACTCACCCAGGTGGTGACTGTAGGCGCGCACGTTGAGGTTCGGCGTGAGCGCCGCGTCCGACAGCACGACGTCGATCTCGTGCACGGCGAGGTCGGCGGCCAGCCGCTCGAGCGTGCCTTCGCGGCACACGATGCGCACCGCGTGCTCCATGCGCAACGCGGGCTCGATCAGCCGGTGCGCGGTTTCCTTGGGCACCACGTCGTCGATGCCCACGACCAGCCGCAGCGGTCGGCGACTGGGCCGGTTCTCGAGCGCATCGAGCATTTCGCGGCCCAGGCCAAAGATCTCGTCGGCGTAGCTGAACACCATCTTGCCGACCTCGGTGGGCACCAGCGTGCGGCCGGACCGGGCCAGCAGTTTCTCGCCGAGGCGGTGCTCGAGCGTGCGCAGCTGCGCGCTGACGGTGGGCGCCGAGAGCGCCAGTTCCTCGCAGGCGCGCCGCAGGCTGCCGGTGCGCACCACGGCCCAGAAATACAGCAGGTGCTGGTAGTTGAAGCGTCGCAACTGGGCCACGGCGGGTCCTCCAGATTTCGGAAAACACGAATTATTACCGAGAGTAATTCAAATTGTCCGAACTACGTTCATGGGCTAAAACAGACGCCGATTCGAAGGAGATCAACATGCGTGAATATCCCATCATCGTCTCGGACGTCGACATGTACCGCCTGCGCGGCCTGTTGGGCGCGGGCAACGAAGAGCTGCACGCGGAGCTCGAGCAGGCCATCGTGATGCCGCTCGGCGAGGTGCCGCACGGCGTGGTCACCATGGGATCGAAGGTGCAGGTGCGCAATCTGGCGACGCGCTGCATCGAAGGCTATCAGCTCGTGTACCCGCGCGAGGCGGATCCCGCGGCGCATCGCGTCTCGGTGCTCGCGCCGCTCGGCATCGCGCTGCTCGGCAGCTCCGAGGGCGACACCGTCGAATGGCGCACCACGGCCGGCATTCGCAGCATCCGCATCGAACGCGTGATGCAGGCGCCGCGTCCCGCCAGCGCCGGCTCCAGCGCAACCCGCGCGGCGAAGTCGCGCGAAGCGAGCGTGGCATGAAGATCCTGTGCGCGACGGACCTGCAGCCCGGTGCCAGCGCGGTGATCGGGCGGGCGAGCTGGCTCGCACGCAAGCTCGGCGGCAGGCTCACGGTATTGCACGTGGTGCCGCCGGAAGAACCGCGCGGCCTGGCGCTGGAACAGCGCGTGTGGCGCGCCGATGCGCATCTGCGCGCGCGCGTCTCCGAGGAGGCCGACAAGCCCCAGGTGCGCGTGCGCGTCGGCAATCCGGCGCGGCGCGTCGTCGAATCCATCGACGAGTCGCGTCCCGACCTGGTGGTGCTCGGGCCGCGCACCACGCCCGGCGATTCGCCGCTGTTCCATCGCGGCATCGCCGAGCGCGTGCTCGACGAGACGCGCCGGCCGGTGCTGGTGGTGCGCAACGAACCGCAGTCCGAATATGGCAGCGTGATGGTGGCGCTGGACCTGACCGAGGAATCGGCGGGCGCGCTCAAGCTCACCGAGAGGCTGTCGTTCGCCGGCGAGGAAATCGCCTGCGCCGTGCACGCCTATCACCCGCCGTACGACGGCATGATGGCCTCGGTCGGCGTGCGCCCCGAGAAGATCGAAACCCACGCCGAGGCATGGCGGCGCGATTTTGCGTCCGGCGTGCGCGAGTTCCTGCGGCGCCACAGCAAGGACCCGTGGCGTTACCGGCTGATCATGGCCGAGGATCGTCCGGTGCGCGGCATCCTGGCCGTGACCGAGCAGGTTCAGCCGGATCTGCTGGTGGTCGGCACGCGCACGCAGGGTGCGTTGCTGAGAACCTTGTTGGGCAGCGTCGGCCGGAAAGTGGCGGATGCCGCCAGCTGCGACGTGCTGCTGGTGCCGGGTGGAGCGGCTGCGCCGACGGGAACGGCGGCCTGAACGCGGCTCGCGACCCTCGCCGACTGACGGTGCACGAGTGGGGGGAGAGCACGCGTCAATCGACGAGGTCGCAAACTACCGCTCGCCGTTTTATACGCCCGGCGCACCCGGCCGGGCAGCGGCGCGCCGATAAAATCTCGCTATGAACCGGCCGCGCGTGAACCGATCTCGCCACGCGCCCGGGCCGCGCGGCCATAGACCCGCTCGAACAGCGGCGACGCCATCAGCGTGGTGAGGATGGCCATGAGCACCAGCATCGAGAACAGTGCCGGGCCGATGACACCCGCCCGCAAGCCGATGTCGAGGACGACGAGCTCGGTCAGGCCGCGCGCGTTCATCAGCGCGCCGAGCGCCAGCGCCCGGTCATTGCGCTCGCCCACGGCGCGCGCCGCCGCCCAGCAGGCGAAGAATTTCCCGAAGATGGACGCGACGAGGATGCCCGCCGCGACCCACAGCAGCAGCGG
>DASTHJ010000548.1:0-2513 GCA_035718265.1 Steroidobacteraceae bacterium
CTGGTACAGCGACGACCACTACCGCAGTTTCCGCCGCATCGACGCGCAAGGAACCGCGCCATGAACGCACCCGTGGACCTGCGCGCGCTGCTGCTCGACCCGGCCAACAACGGCGCCTACTTCTTCGACCACAACGACCGCGAAGCGCTGGTCGAGGCCGCGAACGAAGCGGGCCTGCGCACCGCACCGGTCGATTTCTCCGGCTGCGGCGACAAGGGCGACGCGCTCGCGCGCATCGCCGCCGCGCTGGAATTCCCGGACTGGTTCGGCGGCAACTGGGACGCGCTCGCCGACTGCCTCGGCGACCTGTCGTGGCTGGGCGGCGAAGGCCACCTGCTGGTGTTCGACGAAGCCTGGGACTGGCGCGAACGCGACGGCGAGGATTTCGCCGTGCTGCTCGACATCTGCGGCGAATCCGCACAGGGCTGGACGCGCGAGCGCCGGCCGTTCTGGGTGGTCATCCCGCTGGCGCCGGAACGGCTGGCGCTGCTCGGTCGCGAGGATGAAAGCGCAAGCGACGACGACTAAGCCTGCCCGCTTTGTGGGAGCGGTTTTAACAGCCGAATGGCAGTTCAAGCCGCTCCCACGGAAAAGCCTCAGGCGCGATCATCGATTCCGCTGACTCCAGATACCTTGGCGCAATGCGCGCAGCAATAGATCGCGCCGTCGTGTTCGGCGCCGTGGCCGATCACCTTGCAGCCGCAGTGCGCGCAAGCCGGCGCGAGCATGTGGATCGCGCATTCGAACGAATCGAACGCCTGGCTCCTGCCGTCGAAGGTGGTGACGGTGAAGGCCTTGTCGTAATCGTTGCCGCACATCGCGCAGACGCCCATGTCGCACTCCTCGCCGGACGGGAGCGCAGTCTCGCAACGCATCCGCTCACGCGCGGTGAGCCTGGCGTGAACCCGATGTTGCGGCGCTCAGGGCTTGCCGCCGCCGAAGTCGATCGGCTCGGACTGCTTCGAATCGCCGCTCGACCAGCTCGCCTCGGTCTTGCGCTCGCATTCGGACGCGACCGGCTCGCCCGGCTGGTCGGGTTGCGACACGCACAGCGGGTTGGCGTCGACCGCGGCGTTGGTGTCGCGCACCTGCGGCGTGCCGCAGGCGGCGAGCGACAGGGCCAGGCACAGCACGGAAAACGACGGGACCTTGCGGTTCATGGACGGCCTCGACGGCGGGTGGGTACGCCGATCCTGCACCGGCCGGCGCCGCGGGGAATGTGCCGTTGGTGAGGCCTCAGCCCTGCAGCGACGGAGGCTCCGCCGGCAGCGGTTCGGCCGTGCCCGGCGCCGCCGGCGCGGCCTCGTGCATGTGCGCGGCGTCGGTGAAGCGCCTGGCCACGATCCACGCGCCCGCGAGCAACGCCGCGGCGATCAGGAACGCGACCCCGGGCAGGTGCAGCGGCGTGTGCGGGCCGATGAAGAAACCGAACGTGCTGGCGAACAGCGCCGGCGCGACGATGCCCGCCAGCGACACCAGGCTGCTGAGCGAACCCTGGATGCGGCCCTGCGCGTCGGCCGGCACCTGGCGCGTGATCAGCGCCATCGTCGCCGGCGCGGCGATCGCCCACAACGCGCTGATCGGCAGGCCGGCGAGGAAGATCCAGCCGTTCGGGGCGACGCCGTAGACGAGGAACCCGGCCACGCCGCAGGCCAGCGCGAACAGCAATGCGCGGCGTTCGCCCAGCGCCTTCACCACCCTGCCGACCAGCGCCACGTTGACGATGACGCTGAACGCGCCCACCAGCGCCAGCACGTAACCGGCCTGCTGTTCCTTCCAGCCGTAGGCCGCGTCCGCGAACAGGACGAAGGTGCTCGGGTACACGTAGTGGGCGAAGTTGGCGATGAACACCACCGCGACCAGGCCCCAGATCTGCGGGAACTTCTTCAGCAGCTTGACCCCGCCCATCGGCTTGGCGTGGTGCCAGTCGAAGCTCGCCGTGCGCCGTTCCCTGGGGTGCGATTCGGGCAGCACGAACAGGCCGTAGCAGAAGTTCAGCAGCGCCAGCCCCGCGGAGAACCAGAACGGCAGGCGATGGTCGATGCCGCCGAGCACGCCGCCGATCAGCGGGCCGACGATGAAACCCAGGCCGAACGCCGCGCCGATCAGGCCGTAGCTCTTGGCGCGCTGTTCGGGCGGGGCGACGTCGGCGATGTAGGCGTTCGCGGTGGTGAAGCTGGCGGCGAAGATGGCCGAGAACACGCGCCCGACGAACAGCCACGCCAGCGTCGGCGCCAGCGCCATCACGATGAAGTCGATGCCCAGCCCGAGGCAGGACATCAGGATCACCGGGCGCCGGCCGAAGCGATCGGACAACGCGCCCTGGATCGGCGCGGAGAAGAACTGGATCGCGGCGAACATGGTCGCGAACACGCCGGTCCAGTACGCCGCGGTCGAGGTGTCGCCGCCGACGAATTCCTGCACCAGGTGCGGCAGCACCGGGATGATCACGCCGAACGCGATCACGTCGATCAGCACGGTGACGAAGATGAAGGCCAGCGCGGCCTTGCGCG
>DASTHJ010000549.1:0-12010 GCA_035718265.1 Steroidobacteraceae bacterium
GTCATCGCCGCGGCCGACGAGCACGGCATGACCATGGTGTTCACCGGCATGCGGCATTTCAGGCATTGAGCCGATGAAAGTCCTGATCGTCGGCAGCGGCGGTCGCGAGCACGCCCTCGCCTGGAAGTGCGCGCAATCCCCGAAGGTCTCGGAGGTGCTGGTCGCGCCCGGCAATGGCGGCACGGCCACCGAGCCGCGCGTGCGCAATGTCGACGTGCCGGCCGAGGATATTGCCGGGCTGGTCGCGCTGGCCAGGCAGGAACACGTCGGGCTGACCATCATCGGCCCCGAGGCGCCGCTGGTCATGGGCGTCGTGGACTCCTTCCAGGCCGCCGGCCTGCGCTGCTTTGGACCGCGGCAGGCGGCCGCGCAGCTCGAGGGGTCCAAGGCCTTCACCAAGGAGTTTTTGCAGCGCCACGGCATTCCCACGGCGGCCTACGCCACGTTCCGCAAGACCACGTTCGATCCGGCGTGGGTACGCCAGCAGCGCACGCCGATCGTCGTGAAGGCCAGCGGCCTGGCGGCCGGCAAGGGCGTGGTCATCGTCGATTCGGCCGACGCGGCCATCGCGACTGCCGAGGCCATGTTCGCCGGCCAGTTCGGCGCCGCCGGCGACGAGGTGGTCATCGAGGAATTCCTGCCGGGCGAGGAAGCCAGCTTCATCGTGATGGCGGACGGCAAGCACATCGTCACCATGGCCACCTCGCAGGACCACAAGCGCCTGCGCGACGGCGACGCCGGCCCGAACACCGGCGGCATGGGCGCCTACTCGCCCGCGCCCGTGGTCACGCGCGCGCTGCACGAGCGCATCATGCGGGAGGTCATCGAGCCCACGATCCGCGGTCTTGCAAAGGATGGAACGCCTTACACGGGCTTTCTCTACGCCGGGATCATGGTGCACCCCGACGGCACGCCGAACGTGCTCGAGTACAACTGCCGCTTCGGCGATCCGGAGACGCAGCCCATCATGATGCGGCTGCGCAGCGATCTGGTGGAGCTGTGCGATGCCGCGCTCGACAAGCGCCTGGACCAGGTACAGGCCGACTGGGACGAACGCGCCGCGCTCGGTGTGGTGCTGGCCGCGGCCGGCTATCCCGAGACGGTGCGCAAGGGTGACGTGATCTCAGGGCTCGACGTGGCGGCGAAGTTGCCGGGCAAGGTATTCCATGCGGGGACGCGCGCGGCCGAGGGACGCGTGCTGACGAATGGCGGGCGCGTGTTGTGCGCAGTGGGCATGGGCGACAGCGTCTCCGGCGCGCAGGCGCAGGCCTATGCGCTGGTCGATGCGATTTCCTGGCCGGGCATGCAGTGCCGGCGTGACATCGGGTATCGCGCCATCGAGAGGGAAAGACGGGCGCGCTGAGCTCAGGCCCCCGGCGGCGGCGATCCGGTCGCCAGCCACACGCTATGCAGCTGCAGTTCCTTGCCTTCGGCATCGCGCACGGCTTCCCCGGCATCATCGGTGATCGGCGTGACCGTGATTTCCTGGGTGCGAATGCCAGGGAACCGTGATTCGAGCGTGCGGTTCCACTGCGAGGAGTCGACGGGCTCGTGCCCGCTGCGCAATACGTGGCCTTCGCGATCCAGCAGCACCCAGGGTTGCTCGCCCGCGGACATTCCATGCGTGGCCGACTGCGGGAAATAGCGGCGATAGATCTCGCGGTCCAGCGCGCGCGTGTCGGGGAACACATGCGATACGAAGCGCTTCCCGGGTGTGCTGCGCTCGGTGTAGACCATCAGCACCCGATGGTTCGGGTCGAGGGGCGACTGCATGCCCATGTTGCCGACGTACGGCACGTCCTCTTTCGCGAGTCCGAGCACGCCGAAGGTGCTTTCGCTGGTCGGGATGTCATCCGTCGTGATCACCTGCGCCGCCTTCGCGACGCTCCAGTCTTCGTTCAGCAGCAGCACGACCATGGCGGTGCCCGGTCCCTCGCGTTCGAGCAGTGCCGGGAAGCGATCCGCCAGCACCTGCTCGAAATGACGGCCGAGTGCGAGCGCGGTGCTGCCGCTCGGCGCAGGTTTGAGCGGCGCGTCCGCGGAGGCAAGTGCCGGCGCGGTGATGCTCGTGGCGGCGAACAGGCACGCTGCGACGGCCGCCATCGCGGCGAGCACGATCGACTTGCGAAAGCGATGAACCAGGGCAGTCATGATTTCGATCCTCCGGACGAGTTGTGACGGGCGCTCGATCAGCGCGACGGCGCCGGCGGGTGCGGAAGTCCCGCGCTGGCTGACGAACAGCAACGCCTCGCCATAGGCGGCGGCATCGCCCTCCCTCGCGAGCACGCGGGAATCGCAGTCCACTTCGAGCGCGAAGCGCAGACGGCGCAGCTGCCAGATCAGCGGCAGATTCCAGGGAAGCAACACGACCCAGGCCAGCGCCGCGGCCAACAGTTGCGGATCGCGTGCAGCCAGGTGCTCACGTTCATGCGCGAGCACCAGACGTCGCGTGGACTCCGAGGCCGCGTTCAGCCAGCGCGGCAGCACCACGCGCGGGCGCCAAACGCCGAACACAGCCGGTCCGACGTTGTCCGCCACCATGACTTCTTCACGACCTGGCGTGAGCCGCGTCCAGCGGCGAGACTGCCGCGCCAGTCGCCCGGCGGTGGCCAGGTAGATGGCCGAAAGCGTGATCGACAGCCCGGCCCAGCCCCAGGCGAGCGCGTTTTCGAGAGAGGGCCGCGCAGACACGGCCGGCAGTTGCGGCAGGCTCACGACGAAAGTGCCGGAGCTGATCTCCGCGGGGACGCGAGCGAGCGGCGCAGACGATGGCTGCAGGAAGTCGGTCCCGGGATTCCACAGCGCCATGACCGGAATGATCACGCTCGCCAGCATGCCCAGTACCCATGCCGGCCGGCGCGGCGCTCCGACTGCCGCCAGGCCGCGCTCCGCGCACCAGGCGCCGAAGCTGCACAGCGCGCCCACGGCAAGCGCGTGCAGCATGAAGGCGGCGATCACGACCTGCCCTTCTTCGCGCGCTGGGCGAGCAGCTTGCGCAACCGTTGAACATCCGCGGCGGAGAGCCTTTCCTGCGCCACGAAGTGCGTAAGCAAGGTCGCGGTCGAGCCCTTGAAGAACTTCTCCGACATGGCGCGCAGCGCGCTGCGGCGCGCGGCATCGCGCTCGATCACGGCCGAGTAACGATGCGCCTTGCCCTCGGCATCGTGGGTCACATAGCCCTTGGCTTCGAGCGTGCGCAGCATGCTGAGCACCGTCGTGTAGGCGAGATCGTCCGGCACGCGATCGCGCACCTCCGCGACCGTGGACGGGCCATGGTCCCAGAGCACTTCCATCAGCTCCGCTTCGCGGTCGGCGAGCACGATCTCCACGGCACCTCCTACTAGTTGGCTAGTAGTTAACCGCAGTCGGCAACCGGCTGTCAACTAGTCCACTAGTAGGAGCGCGTCACTTCCACTTTTCACGCCCGATCAGCTGGCCGATCTCGGCCTGCGCGGCCGCGAGCTCGGCGTGCTCGCGATTCGACTCGCTCATGTACACCGCGGCGAGGATCGGCCTGCGGCCCAGCGGCCAGGTGATGACCAGGTCGTTGAAGGCGTTGTTGCCGCCGGTGCCGGGCTTGTCCCCGGTCTGCCAGCTCCGCGGCAGGCCCTTGCGCACGCGATCCGTGCCATTGCGGGCGCCCATCATCCATTCGATCAGCAATGCGCGCGAAGCCAGCGACAGCACGTCCTGCGTGAAGAGGCGCAGCATGGTTTCGACCATGGCGCGCGGCGTGGTCGTGTCGCGTTCGTCGCCCGGCAAGTTGCTGTTCAGGTCGGGCTCGATGCGGTCCAGCCGCGTGACCTCGTCGCCGATGGTGCGCATGAACTGGGTGAACGCCGCGGGGCCGCCGATGCCGGCCAGCAGCACGTTGGCCGCGGCGTTGTCGCTGAACGAGACGGCGGCGCCGCACAGATCGCGCACGTCGAGGGCGGTGACGCCGGTCTCGACGGCCTTCTCCAGGATCGGCGAATGCGGCACGAGGTCCTGCTTGTCGATCGGCAGCTGGTGCGTCAGCGGGAACGCGCCGTGGTCCACCTGCCAGAGCAGCGAGGCCGCCAGTGCCACCTTGAACGTGGAAGCCATGGCGTAGCGCGAGTCGTCGTCGAGCGTGATGCGCCGGCCGCTCTGCGTGTCGAGGATGTGCACGCCCATGCGGCCGCCGATGCGCTTGTGGATCTTGCGCAGCGCGCTGGTGCCGCGCGCCGCCTGCGCGTCGCTGGCGGCCAGCGCCGCGCCGAGGGCGAGTCCCAACAGGCTTCGTCGCGTCAGCATTGCTTTCCTTCAGTTCTCCGCCAGCACGACGATCATGTCGTTCTCGGCGAAAGTGTGCTTCTCCGATTTCCTCGGGTTCACGTTGACGCCGTAGCCGTGATCCTTGTCGTCGGCGTATTTCATGAGCCGGTAGCCGATGGCCGTTTCGCCGCGCTGCGCCGCCGCTTCCAGCACCGTGTAGAAGTCCACGGTGGCGCCCAGCCGGATGTAGTCCGTCATCGGCCGTATGTAAACTTCCGAGCCCTCGGAGCTGAACAGGACCTTGAACACGCGTTCCAGGTTCCGGTTTTCCGACAGCTGCGACATCATCAGGCTGACCAGCTTGTCGCTGACGATGAAATCGTCGGCGCGCGCGATCTGCGCCAGGGCACGGTTCCGCAGGTCCATCATCTCGCTCACGATGGACAGTCGGACGCCCGCGGCATCCGCAAGGTTCCGCAAATGCAGCAGCGTGATCAGGGTCTTGGCGTCGGCTTCCTGCAGTGGCAGGTCGCTGTAGCTCAGCAGGATGACGTGCTCGAAGGTCGTGGCCTTGACGGCGGCGAGCGTCGCGGCGTGCGTGATGTCGCCGTCGGCGAAGCGCACTTTCTGGCGCTGCATGCGCCTGGCCACTTGCACGAGTGCCTCGCGGGCGCCGGGCGCGCGGCAGATCACGATGGTTTCCGAGCCGGGGGCGACGTAGTTGTCGAGTTCCTCGATGATGGCCTGGGCCTTGCCGTTCCAGCCCAGCATCAGGATGCGCTCGGGTGCGGGCGGCAGGCGTTCCCGAAGCGCCAGTGCGCTGGCATCCGGCAAGCCGCCACCGGCATCCGGGCGCAGCACCAGCGTGTCGTCGTCCTCGGTGATCGCGATGACCTGGTCGTCGTGGCCGTACGTCGTGTCCATCGGCGGATTGATCAGCACCTCGCCGTCGGCGCGCATGATGCCCATCACCGTCGAGTCCTCGTACGCGGCGATGATCTCGCGGTAGCTGCGCCCGGCGAGGCTCGGTTCGTGCTTGAAGTAGATCTCGGCGCCGTCGAAATCCATCAGCTCGGTGTAGACCACCGACAAGCCCGACTGCCGGCAGGTCTGCGCGGTCACGCGGGCGATCAGGTCCTCGCCCTGCACGTAGATGGCCTCCTTGCCGCCGACCAGCGCCGCGGCCTCGAGATTCCGCGGATCGCGGATCTCGGCCACGATGTGGTACGGCTCCGGCTTGCGCGACGGGTTGTTGGTGATGGCCAGCACGGACTTGATGACGTGGATGTCCGGGTTTTCGGTCTCGGGCGCGAGCACCACGATCGACCGTGCCGAGTGCGGATCGACGACCGCGAGATCGTCCAGGTCGAGCGGGTTGCCATTGCGGCAGATGACGCGCGTGTTCTTCGTGCTCGGGAATTTCGCGCGGATGTCGTCTTCCATCTCGACCTTGTCACGCTCGGCCAGGATGACGATGCACGGATCCTTCTGGTTTTCATTCGCGATCAGCAGTTCGCCGATGATGGAATACACCTTGCTCGACCACCCGAGGATCAGCGTGAAGCGCTGCTCGATGACGCGCGAGCGGCCCTTGCGCAGCTCCGTGAGCCGCGCTTCCAGGCCAGAGGTGATGGTGCCGATCAGGATGCTGACGATGAAGATGCCGCCGATGGTCACGACCAGCATCAGCAGCCGCAGCTGCCAGCCCGAATCGCCGGCGACCACGCCGGGGTCGAGCGTGCGCAGCATGGCCTGCCACATGCCTTCGAAGAAGCCGTACTCGTGCGCGCGGTCTTCGGGATCGGCGCCGATGTGCATGATCGCGAGCACCAGCCCCGCCAGTGCCACGATGGCCAGCGACACCAGCGCCAGCCAGCCGATGATGGCGATCGTGCCCTTCGAGAGCGTGTTTTCGAAGCGATAGCGCAGCTTGTCGCGCCACGTGACCGGCCGATCCGGCATGAGCCGCCTCCCCTTTTTTGGGAGGAGTCTAGCGGTTTTGTCAGGCCGACGGCTTTCGGACCACGATGCTGACACTCTCGGTGTTCGGATCGAACACGATCTCCGCCTCGCGACGCTCCAGCTGGCGTCGCACCTGCAGCACCTTGGTCTCGAACGGCACGTCGCGCTCGCCGTAATCCGTGCCTTCGCGCAGCACGAATGACTCGATGACGCCGGCGAGTGCCTCCGCGGACAATTCCGTATGGGGAACCACGATCGGCGGCAGCGGCGATTCGGGGTCTTCGTTCAAGTCGCGTACTTCCTCACGAGCCATGCCGCGCCGGTGAGCGCGCTGGACACGGCCAGCATGATCCACTCGACGTGCTGATCCGGCGCACCGATCACGCGCGGAATGTGCACCAGCAGGACGAACGAAGCCATCATGCCGGTCAACAGCGTGGCGGCGAGCCGCGCCTGGATGCCGCTGACCAGCGCGATGCCGGCCGCCAGGTGACCGGCGCCGGTCGCCCAGGCCCAGAACACCTGCGACGGCGGGATCCACGCCGGCACCATGGTGGCCGTGAAATCGATGTAATTGAAGTGCGCGCAGCCGAACACGATGGCACTGACGCCTGCGAACACGCGCGCCCCCAGCGACAGCATGCGCCGCATGCTGCCGGCGCTCGAGGCGAGCAGCGCCACGGCGCCCATGGTCATGAACGTGATCTCGGCCGGAGGGTTCCACGCACCGATGTGTCCCGCCGATGCGAACGCGGGCGGCAGGTGCAGGAACACGACCCAGATTCCGTAGAACACCGCCAGCACCAGGGCACCCCAGCGCTCCCAGCGGCGCGACAGGATCAGCCCGCCGCCGATGACCAGCAGCGCGCCGCTCAGGTAGACGAGCTGCGTGCGCATGCCGATGCCCTTGGGCACCGGCTGCCATTGCATGGCGAAATCGCCGAACCAGAACGTGACGAGTCCCAGCAGGATGGCGGCGATGGCGTAGAGCGCGGCGCTGTAGTTCATGTTCTGTCCTGGCCGGTAAAAGCAGAGAAGGGAGGACCCCTACTTTAGCCACCAACGCAGGATCAGGCTAACTACTCCGAGGGCGGCGACGCTCATGGCCCAGATGAGGGCCATCCAGCCGAGCCGCTGCAGCAAGGGTGCCTTCAATGGTAGCCCTCGTGCGCCACCTTGCCGCGGAACACCCAGTACGACCAGGCCGTGTACGCGAGGATCAGCGGCACGAGCACGGCCGCGCCGACCAGCATGAAGATCTGGCTCGAGGCCGGCGCCGCGGCCATGCCGAGCGTGATCGAGTTCGGCACGAGATACGGATACATGCTGATGCCGAGGCCGACGAACGACATGCCGAACACCCCGAGCGTGAGCACGAACGGCGCCAGCTCGTAGTTGCGCCGCAGGCTGCGCACGAAGCGCCACGTCAGGATGGCGCAGATCAGCGGCACCTGCGCCGTGAACAGCACGCGCGGCATGCTGAACCAGCGATCGAAATATTCATTGCCGAGGAACGGCGTCGAGATGCTGACCGCAATGATCGCGGCCAGCGTCAACGGCGCGAAGATGCGCATCAGCCGCCGCGCGTGCGCCTGGGTCTCCGCCTCCGTCTTCCAGTTCAGCCAGCAGGCGCCCAGCAGGCAGTAGCCGACCACCACGCTGACGCCGGTCAGCAGGCTGAACGGCGTCAGCCAGTCCCACCAGCCGCCCGCGTAGGCGCGGCCCTCGACGCGCACGCCCTGCAGCAGCGCGCCCAGCATGATGCCCTGCGTCAGCGCGGCCACCAGCGAGCCGCCGCTGAACGCCACGTCCCAGAAACCGCGGTGCGCCGGGTCGCGCCAGCGGAATTCGAACGCCACGCCGCGAAACACCAGCGCCAGCAACATCGCGATCAGCGGCGCGTACAGCGCCGTCATCACGATCGAATACGCCAGCGGAAACGCCGCCAGCAGTCCGCCGCCGCCGAGCACCAGCCAGGTCTCGTTGCCGTCCCACACCGGCGCGATGGAGTTCATCGCGGTATCGCGCTCCTTGCCGACCGGAAAGGCACGAAACATCACGCCGATGCCGAGATCGAAGCCGTCCATCACCACGTACATGAACACGGCGAACGCCAGGATCCCGCCCCAGATGTTCGTGAGCACCAGACTCTCACTCATGGGTCTGCTCCTGCTTCGCCTCGCGCGCCAGGGCGGGCGCGGGCGTGATGCCGGCCGCGTGCGCGGGCACGTTGGCGTGCTCGGGCTCGTGTGGCTGCGGCGCGCGCGACATCAGCCGCAGCAGATACCAGGTGCCCATGCCGAACACCGCGAAGTACACGACGATGAAAGCGAGAAGCGAAGCGCCGACCGCGGGCGCGGCGAGTGGCGAGGCGGACTCTGCGGTGCGCATCAGGCCGTATACGGTGAAGGGCTGCCGGCCGACTTCCGTGGTCATCCAGCCGGCAATCACCGCCACGAAACCCGCCGGCCCCATGAGCACGGCAAAGCGCTTCAAGGCACGCCATTCGTAGAGCCTGCCGCGCCAGCGCGCGATCAGGCTCCAGGCGCCGAGCGCGAACATCAGCACGCCCAGGCCCACCATGACCCGAAAGGTCCAGAACACCACGCGCACCGGCGGGCGGTCCTCGGCCGCGATCGTATCCAGCCCGGCGAGCGGCGCATCGAGGTCGTGCTTGAGGATCAACGAGGACCAGCGCGGGATCTCGATCGAATGCCGCATCTGCTGCGCTTCGTCGTCCGGAATGCCGAACAGGATCAGCGGCGCGCCGTGCGGATGGCTCTGGAAATGCCCTTCCATGGCCATGACCTTGGCCGGCTGGTGTTCGAGCGTGTTGAGGCCGTGCAGGTCGCCGACCAGCACCTGCACCGGCGCCACCAACGCGGCCATCCACATGGCCATGGAGAACATCTTGCGCGCGTGCGCCTGGGTCGAGTCGCGCAGCAGGTGCCAGGCGCCGACGGCGCCCACCACCAGCGCGGTGGTCAGGTACGAGGCGATCACCGTGTGCGCCAGCCGGTACGGAAAGCTCGGGTTGAAGATGATGGGCCACCAGCCCGCGGCGGGCACGAACTGGCCGTGCTCGTTGATCGCGTAACCGGCCGGCGTCTGCATCCAGCTGTTCACGCTGATGATCCAGAACGCCGACACGCAGGTGCCGAGCGCCACCATCAGCGTGGCGAAGAAGTGCAGGCCCCTGCCCACCTTCTGCATGCCGAACAGCATGACGCCGAGGAAGCCCGCCTCGAGGAAGAACGCGGTCAGCACCTCGTAGGCCATCGGCGGCCCGATCACCGGCCCGGCGCGATCGGAGAACACGCCCCAGTTCGTGCCGAACTGGTAGGACATCACGATGCCGGACACCACGCCCATGGCGAACACCACGGCGAAGATCTTCAGCCAGTACTGGTAGAGCTCTAGATAGACCGCCTTGCCGGTCCTGAGCCACAGCCCCTCGAGTACCGCGAGATAACTCGCCAGGCCGATCGTGAACGACGGAAAAATGAAATGGAAACTGAGCGTGAAGCCGAACTGGATGCGCGCGAGGAAGACGGCGTCGGCGTCGTGGAACATGCGCGCATCTTACGCCCGCGAATTGCGCCTCACAGTGCTAACATTCGCATGCATGCACCCACGCGCGAATCTGCGGGTGCATTCCTACGCCATCGGCTCCCCGTCATCCTGCGCGCGCCCTGGGTGCCACGTTGGCATTCAGCCGGAACAGGTTGTTAGGATCGTACTTCGTCTTGAGATCCACGAGGCGCGCGAAGTTCGGGCCATAGGTTTCGCGCAGCCGCGAGGCATCGTCGGGATTGAATTCATTGACGTAGAAGCCGTGCGTGTGCGGTTCGAGGCCCCGCCAGGCGCCGCGGTGCCAGTTGCGCACGGCATCGCTCTGCGCCGGATCGTCCCAGATCGCGAGCGCGAACATGTTGTAGGCGATCTTGCGCTGCGCAAACGCGGTGGCGTCGGTCTTCACGCGCGCGATCGCCCCGCCGGCGTGCTGCATGCTGACGCCCTGCACCAGCGGCAGGTTGGCCTGCGCGACCGTCGCGATCATCGCGTCGACCAGCTCGTGTCCGAGCTGGTGCGCGAATCCGCCCTTGATGTAGTACTTGTGCCCGGGCGCGGTACCCTCGTCCTGCGACTGTTGCAGCCTGACGTATGGCGCCTCGGTGACCCGATCGTTGACGGGCTTGCGTATCTTGCGGTACGGCTCGAGGACCTTGTCCGCCTGCTTGCGGTCGCCCGAATAGCAGACGTTCACGGCGAGGAAGCGCGTGTCGTCCGGCAGACGGATCAGGCTGATGTCGAGGTACAGATCGTCGGGAACGTCGTCGTTGGCATCGAACAGGAATTTCAATACCGCAGGCGCATCCTCGAAGGAGTACACGAGGTCGCCGCCGACCATGACGGGATCCACCGGGTGCAGCTGGAACTCGAACGCGGTGGCGACGCCGAAATTGCCGCCGCCACCGCGCAGGGCCCAGTACAGGTCCGGATCCTGCTGCGCGCTCGCGGTGCGGAATTTTCCGTCCGCGGTGACCACGTCCACCGCGCGCACGTTGTCGCAGGCCAGCCCGAAGCGCCGGGCCAGCCGGCCAAAGCCGCCGCCCAGCGTGAGTCCGCCCACGCCGGTGTGCGACACGGTGCCCGCCGTGGTCGCAAGCCCATGCGCCAGCGCCTCGCGGTCGAGTGCACCCAGCAGGGCGCCGCCCTCGATGATCGCGGTGCGCCTGGCGGGATCCACGCGCGTGCCGTTCATCGGCGCCAGATCGATCATCAGGCCCTTCTCGCACACCGATTGTCCCGACATGCTGTGGCCGCCGCCACGCACGGCCACCAGCAGCTGATGCGCCGCGCCGAAGTTCACCGCCTGCATGACGTCGGCAGCGCCGGTGCACCTGGCGATCATCGCCGGGTGGCGATCGAATGCGCCGTTCCATACCTTGCGTGCCTCGTCATAGCCGGCGCTGTCGCGCAGCAACAGCTCGCCGCGCAGCCCGGCGGCGAAGTCGCGCACGTCGGCCGCCTTGAGAATGATTTCCTTGCCGTCGCCGGTGACGGCCTCGATGTCATTGGCTGCCAATGACCCGGCCGCGGCGAACAACCTGCCATACGGCAGCGCGGCGGCCGGCAATACGGCCAATGTGTTCCTGAGGAATTGGCGGCGTCTGATGGCGCTCATGTAGTTGCTCCCGATTTCTGCGGCCGATGGCGAAGACGCGCGGCCTGACAACATCGAAGCTGAACGAGGGCTGAATTGTACTCACGCCGGAGTGAATGCATCCATTACGACCCAGTCATCTTGTTTGGACCGCAGACGCGGTCTAACCTGCCCGCATCCTCCTGCGACAACGGGTGGCACGTGAAACGCATCCATTGGCTGACGATGACAGCGGCGCTGGCGCTCCCGCTTGCGGCGTGGTGCGAGGAGCCCGCCCCGGAAGCGCCCGTACGCGCCGAGAGCAGTGCCACGAAGGACGCGTCGACGTTCAGCCTGCGAGCCGCGGCAGTGCAGAAGATCGTGCGCGATCATGCGGCCAAGGTTGCCCCGGAATCGGCACCCGCCGAATCGCCCAGCATCCATGGCCGCGAATTCAAGCTGCAGTTCCGCGGTGAGCGCCGCGTCGACCGCTTCGACTGCGACGCGGTGAACTGCATCGCGCGCAACGCCGCGGGCGAGGATCTCTACAGCATTCCGCGCGACCAGTACTACGGCATCACCGACGACTCGGCGAACACCTGGCTGTCCTGCCAGTCCGGCAACGACCTGTTGTCGACCTTCGAACGCTACGACCATTGCCGCGGC
>DASTHJ010000550.1:0-2433 GCA_035718265.1 Steroidobacteraceae bacterium
ACCGCGTTGGCCGCGCCGTACCAGGTGCGGAACCATTCCTTCACGTCCTCGAGCGAGGCGGCATCGAGATCTTCCATCGAGCCGATGGTCTCCCAGGAATACGGGTGACCGGCCGGATAGGTGTTCTGCGTGATGACTTCCGACGCCTTGCCGTAGGGCTGGTTCTGCCGCTGGCGCTTCTCGTTCTGCACCACGCCGCGCTGCTCGTCGAGCACCTTCTGGTCGATGGCGCCGAGCAGGTGACCCATGCGGTCCGATTCCATCCACAGCGTGAGATCCAGTGCCGAGGTGGGCACGTTCTGGAAGTAGTTGGTGCGGTCGAACCAGGTGCTGCCGTTCATCTTGGTCGCGCCCGCGGCCTCCATGACCTTGAAGTAGTCGTCGCGGTAGTTCTCCGAGCCGTTGAACATCAGGTGCTCGAACAGGTGCGCGAAACCCGTGCGTCCAGGGCGTTCGTCCTTGCTGCCGACGTGGTACCAGATGTTGACCGCGACCACCGGTGCCTTGTGATCTTCGTGCACGATCAGCGTCAGGCCGTTGTCGAGCACGTAGCGTGTGTACGGGATGTCGACGGCCGGCAGTGGCGCCGGTTTGGGCGGCTTGGCGGCGAGCGCATTCAGCGAGAACAGTACGAGGCACAAGGCCGGGCGAAGCATCTTCATGGAACTTCCTGCGGTTGAACCGAGGTCGGAATGCTAGCGCCAATGCAGCGGACGATGCAGGCGGCACGGCAAGGCGACGCGCGCCTGCGGCAAACCGAGAGTGCTATTTCGCGGGTGCGGTGAAGCCGCGGCACACCACGGCGAGCTTGTTGCCGTCGGGATCCCGTACGTATGCGGCGTAGAAGTCCGGGTTGTAGAGCAGCCGCAGGCCGGGCGCGCCCTCCGACGTGCCGCCGTGCGCGATCGCCGCGGCGTGGAATGCCTCGACCTCGGCCCAGGTCCGGGCCCACAGCGCCACCATGCTGCCGTTGCCCACCGAGGCCGGCGCGCCGTTGAACGGCTTGCACACCCACAACGCATCCTGCACGGCGCCTTCCTTTTCGTACAGTCCCCAGCCGATCCAGCCGGTCCAGCTCGTCTCGCTCTCGCCGGAAGTGTCGCAGCGCTGGTAGCCCAGCACGCCGAGCGTCGCGTCGTAGAACGTGGCCGACCTTTGCAGGTCGTTCGAGCCGAGGCAGATGTAGGCAAACATGGATTTCATGCACCGCCCTCTGGAAGCACGACGTCCGCGATCCAGTTGCGCCGCCGGCGATCCAGGCGGGAGGCGAGGTCCTCGCCTTCGAAGTCCGCCGGCTGCACGCGCAGGCGCGAGCGATCGAAATCGTCGAACGTGTTGACGTTGACCACCGCGTACAGCTTGCCGTCGATGCGCGAGGTCACGAGCGGCGCGACTCCGCAGCGCGCGCAGACCAGGAACTGCGCCGTTGCCGTGCCGAATTCGTAGCGCGCCACGCTGCCCGGCTCGGCGAGGCGCGCGCGCAGTGTGGCGCGCGGATTCGAAGTCCAGACGCCGCCGTGCTTGGTGCAGAACGTGCAGCCGCAGCTGCGCGCCGGAATCTGCGCCTCGTCCGGCCAGGCGAGCGAGAAGCCAATGTTTCCGCAATGGCAGCTGCCCGGGATGTCCATTGGCGCCTACTTCGCCTTCGTCGCCAGCGCCCGCAGCGTGCTCGCGACGCGTCGCGCGCGCGTTTCCGGCTTCTTCGCGCCGGATATCGCTTCGGCATATTCCCGGCGGTGCGTGTAGCTGAGCGTATCCCAGCGCGCCGCGGCCGCCCGGTTGCCGCGGAATGCACGCGCCAGCTCGGCGGGAATCTCGACGCTGCGCTCGGCGGTATCGAGCGCGATCTTCACAGTGAGTGTCTCGTTGCCCTCGACTCCCGCCGCATCGCGGTGACTCTTGCGCAGCGGAATGCCGACGACACCACCCATGGCGAAGATGGTGCTGCGATACGTGTAACCGTTGAGCGTCACCCTGACCGGCGCGCGTACCTTGCCGAATACGGCGCGGGGATCGAACGGCACGGGAATCACGCACAGCGTGCCATGGCGTTGCAGTGTCACCTTGGCGGACCTGGCCGGCGTCCTGGCCATGCTCATCGACCTCGGGTACGGATCACGACGGTGCCGGCCAGCTTGTCGTGCCACCCCTGCTTGCGCGGATCGAACGCCACCCAGAGGAAGCCGAGCATCAGGCCGAACATCGAGAGGTAGTAAGAGAGATAGCGACCGATCGCCTGCCCCTTCGACATGGGCCCGAGCGTGTCGGCGTCCACGATCTTCATCGACAGCGCCATCTTGCCGGGCGTGGCGGCGCGCGCGATCCAGAACAGGATGATGGCGATCGCGGGAAGGACATAGTTGAGCAGGACGTCCGCCGTGCCCGCGAACATGGCGTCGGACTCGACCAGGCCGATCTGCCTCCAGAAATAAT
>DASTHJ010000551.1:0-3599 GCA_035718265.1 Steroidobacteraceae bacterium
ACGCCGCAGTCCATCGCCGCCTCCACCAGCGGCATCTTCCAGCTGCTCGAGGACGACACGCCGGCGCACATCGAACAGGACGTCGACGGCGAGGCCTCGCCGCGCTTCAGCAAGCCGCCGCCGTCCAAGCCCGCGGCGGCCAGGACGGCGAAGCCTGCCGCGCCGGCGCCCGAGCCGAAGGGCTCCGCCAAGTCCCGCAAGCCGCCCAAGGGCGTGCGGCGTGACGCGCACGCCCAGGTGGACGAGGAGACCCTCGACCAGACGCTGGAGATCCTCGGCGCGAACACGCTCGAGATCACCAACGACAGCGACACCGGTGTGCGCCACCTGCGCGTGCAGATCGACAAGAAGGGCTCGAAGTTCGCCTCGCTGATCGACCGGCTGTCGGGCAAGAAGTAGCCGCTACGGGCGCGGCACCAGCGCGCGGTAGATAGGCTGGTTCCACGCGTCCTCGTCGATGCGGTAGACGACGAAGTTGCTGTCGAACTGCCAGTAGGTCCAGGCCCAGCCGCGCTGCTCGGCGGCGCGCGCCACCGCGGCCGTGTAACGCACGCGATCCTCGAGCGGCGCCTTGTCATAGGCGCCGAATTCACCCAGCAGGATCGGCCGGTCGTTTTCCCTGGCCCAGGCCTGCGCCCGGTCGAAATCCTCGTCGAGCTTCGCCCGGTCGGCCGGCGAGCCCCAGTGGATGCCGGAGAGCGTGCGCCATTTCGGCTCGCCCCAGGTCGCGCCCTGGTGCGTGAAATCGTGGGGCTCGTAGTAGTGGATCGTCACGATGATGTGCCGGTCCGCCTCCGGCAGCTTCAGCTCGGGCAGATGCGCGAAGTTGTTCCAGAACGGCGGGCCGATGACCACGTTGCGCGTCGGGTTGGTCTTGCGGATCAGCGCCAGTGCGTCGGCCAGCAGGTCGTTCCACGCGGCGTCCATCAGCCGGTTGGGCTCGTTGAGGATCTCGAAGATCACGCCCGGCGGTGCCTCTTCGTAGTGCGCCGCCACCTGGCTCCAGAAGGCCATCACGCGACGGCGGCATTCCTCGACGCTCCTGGCGCAGGCCTCGTAGTCGTGTTCGTCGAGGATCACGTTCAGCTTCTGCTTCAGCGCCTCCTCGACCAGCCCGTCGAGGATTTCGTACCAGCCCGCGGGCAGTTCGAGCTGCTCGTTCATCTGCCGGAAGCCGTGCAGGTTGATGCGCACGGTGTCGAAGCCGCCTTGCTTGATGATCCTGAGGTGCCGCGGCTTGAAACGCGCCTTGGCCGGATCCCGCCACATCGGGTCGTAGCCGACGATGTTCACGCCGCGCTTCATCAGGGCCACCTGCCCGGCGGCGGAGAGCGGCTTCTCCGCGGCCTGGCACAGCCCCACGCAGACGAGAGACAAGAGCAACGCGCGGCACAGGCTCATTCTGGTTTCCCCCATCGGATGCCCGCGAGTGTAGCGTTGCAGCCGGTCATTGGCGTGGTCATCTCGCCGCTGCAGCTGCTCGGCCAGCATGCCCGGCGAGGCGCACGGCTAGCGGCCGCGCGGCAAACCGATGAATGCGCCGATCAGCGCAAAGAACACCGCGACCAGGAAGGCGATCACGAGCACGCGCGGGTTGAGCCCCGGTCGCGCGACCACGAGCAGGACCACTTCGAAGCACACGGCGGCGATCGCCGCGTCGGCGAATGCCTTCGACCGGTTGATGCGCGCGGCGGCGATGCCGCAGGTCAGCGTGCCGGCGAGGAACGTCAGGATCAGCGTGAGCCCGAGCGCATGACGCTCGGGGTCCTCGACGCTCCAGATCAGGATGCCGATGGCATAACCCGCGATGCCGGCGATCGCGCCGGCGACCAGTGCCGCGAGCAGCGCTTTGCCGATTTCCTTCATTTCTTGCCGAACAGCGCCTCGAGCGCGGCGCGCGCGGCGTCGGCTTCGCCGGTCGGCGCCACGTACGCGCCCACCTTCGGCCTGAAGTGATCGCAGAAGTTGGCGCGCGTCTTGTCGCGCACTTCCTCGGCCGTGGGCTCGCGGCAGTGCTTGGCGACGCGCGTGTCGTACTCCACGCACAGGCGGCAGACGTGCAGCTCGGCGCGGCAGGACTTGCACTCCTCGAGCCGCCGCAGCGGCAGGCTCAGCGCCTCGAGCGAGGCGCCGCATTTCCAGCAGGAAAGTCCGTGGCCCATGTGCCCAAGCTACGGCAAAGCGCATTTCCGGCGCAAATGGCGCCTGGTCTCCTTGACCCGGACCTTGCGTCATACCCTAGGCTGCGCGCAGGACGAAGCCGGGCACGACCCCCACGCTCACCGCCGCGGAATGCGCGCGCCGTACCGGACTCACGGTGCGCGCGCTGCGCGTCTACGAGCGCATGAAGCTGCTCAAGCCGGCGCGCTCGCCCAAGGGCTGGCGCCTGTACGGCCCGGACGAACTGATCCGGCTGAACACCATCGTCGCGCTCAAGAACTTCGGCTTGTCGCTGGCGCAGATCCGCAAGCTGTGTGCCGAACCGCCGGCGCTCGCCGGGATCCTCGACATGCAGCTCAAGGTCTGGGCGGCGCGCAAGCTCGCGGCGGATCGTGTCATCGGGCAGATACGCGCGGCGCTGGCGAGCCTGCAGGCCAGTCATCCGCTGTCCATCGACGAACTCTGCGAACTGTTGAGGAACGCCGAAATGAGCAACTTGCGCGCCATCACGCGTGAACTGATCAACCAGCACATCACGCCCGAGCAGGAGCGCGACTGGCTCACGTACTGGGCGCAAAGGCCCGAGGAAGCCGCGGCCGGCCAGGCACTGCAGGCGGCGGCGCGCCCGATGATGGAGGGATTCCTGCGGCTGATGCGCGGCGGGGCGGCGCAGGATTCTTCCGAGGTGCAGGCACTGGTGGTGCGCACCCAGCAGCATTGGCTGAAGAGCGGCATGCGCGAGCGTCAGCTCGAGCAGCTGGCGTGGAATCCGCAGGTCACGCGCGCCTGGTTCGCGCTCGCCGGCAAGCTGCAGGCGCGCAGTGTGGTGCCGGACGATCCGCAAGAGGCGGAGAGACTGCGGCAATTCGTGCACGCGGCGCGGCGCGAGTCCGCGGCGGCGCGCGCGTTCAGGCCGCTGTCACAGGAAGCCGGACGGCTGCGGGATGCGAATGCGCCGCTGACTTCGGCCGAGGCGCGCAAGCTCGCCCGGCGCTATGTCGAGGTGTGCCGCGAGCAGGATCTGGGCGACCCCGTGGTGCATGCGCGCTGGATCGCCGCTTTCGCCGACTTCGACGAGCAGACGCGCGCGAAGTACGAACACCTGGCGAAGATCGTGGTGAAGTGCGGACGTTCCTGATCCCGGCGGCGCCTCGCGCCACGCGCCATGCGGTCCGCGATGCTCAGGAAGCCTGGCGCTCCGCGAGGAACTCCCCGAGCACCGCGCCGGTGTGCGAGGTCGACGCCCGGGCGATCACCGCCTTCGGCGGCCCGGCGGCCACGATCCTGCCGCCCCCGGCGCCGGCTTCAGGACCCAGATCGATCAGCCAGTCCGCCTCTGCCATGACGTCCAGGTTGTGCTCGACCACGACCACGGTGTTGCCGGCATCCACCAGCCGGTGCAGCACGTGAATCAGCTTCTCGACGTCGGCCATGTGCAG
>DASTHJ010000552.1:0-5470 GCA_035718265.1 Steroidobacteraceae bacterium
GATCAGCGAGCAGCCCACGCCGCAGTAGGCGCAGGTGGTCGCGACCGCGCGCTGCGGCAGCCCGGCGGTGAGCACCGATTTCTCCAGCAGCGCGCCGGTCGGACACGCCTCGACACAGGCACCGCAGGAGACGCACTCGGACTCGAGGAACGGCTCGCCCTGCGAGGCCGCGACGCGCGACTCGAGCCCGCGGCCTTCGATGGTCAGCGCGAATGTCCCTTGCGTCTCCTCGCAGGCGCGCACGCAGCGCGAACAGACGATGCACAGGTCGTTGTCGAAGCGGAAGTACGGATTGCTGGCGTCGATCGGCGCGTGCGTATGCTCGTGGCGCGCCGTGTCCGGTCCCGCGTAGCGCGACGCCGCGATACCGTGCTGCTCCGCGAGCGACTCCAGCTCGCAGCGGCTCGACGCCGGGCAGCTTCCCATGGGATGTTCGGAGACGTACAGCTCGAGCACGCCGCGGCGCAGCTTCGCCAGCGCCTCGCTCCGGGTGCGCACCTTCATGCCGGGCGCGACCTCGGTGGTGCACGAGGCCGGAAATCCCCGGCGACCCTCGATCTCCACCAGGCAGACGCGGCAGGAACCGAACTGCTTCAGCGTGTCGGTGGCGCACAGCTTGGGCACGTCGCGGTCGGCGAGCGCCGCGGCGCGCATGATCGACGTGCCGGCCGGCACCGTGACGGTGGCGCCGTCGATTTCCAGCGTGACGCTCGCGCCGCTCGCCGCCGGGGTTCCGAGGTCGTGATAGTCCTTGGCGTACATCTCAGCGCTCCTGCAGGCCTCACACCCGCTCGAACTCGTCGCGAAAATGCCTGAGCACGCTGCGCACCGGGTAAGGCGTGAGGCCGCCGAGCCCGCACAACGAGCCGTGGAACATGGTCTCGCACAGCTCGTCCAGCAGCGCCAGATCCGCGCTGCGCGGCGGCGAGCCACCGCCGCCGTTGCGCGTGGCGATCAGGCGGTCGACGATCTCCACGCCGCGCGTCGAGCCGAGCCGGCACGGCGTGCACTTGCCGCAGGACTCGATGGCACAGAACGACAGAGCATGCCGCGCCATGCGCGCCATGTCGGCCTGGTCGTCGAACACCACCACGCCACCGTGCCCGAGCAACGCGTCCTTGCCGGACAGCGCCTCGTAATCGAGTGGCGTGTCGAATTCCGCCGCCGGTAGATAGGCGCCGAGCGGCCCGCCGATCTGCACGGCCTTCACCGGCCGGCCGCTGGCCGAGCCGCCGCCGTAGTCGTGGACCAGCTCGCGCACCGTCAGCCCGAAGGCGCGTTCCACGAGTCCGCCCTGCCTGACGTTGCCGGCGAGCTGCAGCGGCAGCGTGCCGCGCGACTTGCCCATGCCGAAGTCGCGGTAGAACTCCGCGCCGCGCGCCAGGATCACCGGCACCGACGCCAGCGTGACGACGTTGTTGACCACCGTCGGCCGGCCGAACAGCCCCTTGATGGCGGGCAACGGCGGCCGCACGCGCACTTCCCCGCGCCGGCCCTCGAGCGATTCGAGCATCGAGGTCTCTTCACCGCAGATGTAGGCGCCGGCACCGAGCCGCACCGCGATGTCGAACGACCGGCCGCTGCCGCGCAGGTCGTCGCCGAGATAGCCGCGCTCGCGTGCGACGGTCAGGGCCTTCGCCAACGCACGCGCGGCGTGCGGATATTCCACGCGCAGGTAGACGTACCCTCGGCTCGCGCCCACCGCGAGGCCCGCAATGGTCATGCCCTCGATCAGCGAGAACGGGTCGCCCTCCATGAGCATGCGGTCCGCGAACGTGCCCGAGTCGCCTTCGTCCGCGTTGCAGGCGATGTACTTGGGCCCGGCCGGCTGGTCGAGCACGGTCTGCCACTTGATGCCGGTCGGAAAGGCGGCGCCGCCGCGGCCCCGCAACCCGGACTCCGTGACCACGCGCACGATGTCAGAGGGCGACATGGCGAGGGCCGCCTCAAGTCCCGCGTAGCCGCCGTGCGCCAGGTAGTCGTCGAGGCTCGCGGGATCCACGATGCCGAGCCGTGCGCTGGTGAGACGCTGCTGGCTCGCGAGCCACGGATGGTCGGCGAGCTTGCCGAGCTTCGCGGCGTGATCCGCGCCGCGCAGCATGCCGGATTTCAGCAGCTCGCCGATCTGCTCCGGCTTGACGGGTCCGTAAGCGATGCGACCGGCGCTGGTCTCGACCTCCACCACGGGCTCGAGCCAATACATGCCGCGCGACCCGGTGCGCACGAGGCGCACTGCACCGGCGGCCTGGCGTGCGATCTCCGCCGCCACGCGGTCGGCACCGCGCGCGATCGCGCCGGCATCCTGCGAGACGAACAGCGTGACCGGCGCGCCGCTCATCAGGTCACCTGGTGCTGCCGGGCGATCCGTTCGAGCGCCTGCGCGTCGACGTTGCCCACCGGTTCACCATTGCAGAGCGCCGACGGCGCGCAGGCGCACAGGCCCAGGCAATACACCTCGTCCAGCGTCACCGCTCCGTCCGCGCGCGTCTCGCCGAACTCGACACCGAAGCGCGCGCGCGCCTGCTGCGCGACGGCCTCGCCATTCATCGAGCGGCAGGCCTCCGCACGGCAGATCTGCACGTGCAGCCTGCCCACCGGTCGCGAGCGGAAGTGGTGATAGAAACTGATGACGCCATGCACTTCGGCACGCGAGAGATTCAATGCGTCGGCGATCAGCGGCACGGCGGCCTCGGGCACGCAGCCCAGCTCGTCCTGCACGGCGTGCAGGATCTCGAGCAAGGGTCCGGGTTCGTGCGCCAGGCGCGCCAACGCGCCGCTCACGCAGCGCTGCAGTCTCTCGTTGTCACCCGGAACGCTCATGACTCCTTCGCTTGCACGCGCCACGGGTGGCTGTACACGTTGAAACCACCCGGCCGCAGGAATGCGACCAGTGTGATGCCCGAGGTCTCCGCCAACTCGACTGCGAGCGTCGAAGGTGCGCCTATGGCCGCAACCAGCGGGCAGCCCGCCATCAGCGCCTTCTGCAGCAGCTCGAAGCTCGCGCGCCCGGACAGCAACAGCAGCCGCTCGCTCCAGGGCAGCTCGCCGGCGAGCAGCGCGGCGCCGACCAGCTTGTCCATCGCGTTGTGCCGCCCGACGTCCTCGCGCAGCGCCACGAGCTCGCCGGCCGCGGTGAACAATCCCACGGCGTGCATGCCACCCGTCTGTTCGAAACCGGCCTGCGCCGATCGCAGGCGCCGCGGAATGTCCTGCAGCACGGCTTCCCTGACGACGAAGCCGCCGGCGATGCGCCGGTCGGCGGCGCTGGCGCCGACGGCTTCGATCGAGGCCTTGCCGCAGACGCCGCAACTCGACGTGGAATAGAAGTTGCGCGCCAGCCGCGCGAGATCCAGCGGCAGGTCGGCACGCGCCGTGACGCGCAGGATGTTGCCGGTCGGTCCGCAGTGGCCCGTCGCCACCACGTCACGCGGCTCGCGCAGCAGCCCTTCGCCGAACAGGAACCCCACCGCGAGCTCGGCATCGTGCCCCGGTGTGCGCATGGTCACGGAGATCGACCGGCCGGTGCCGCCGTTCTCGTCGGCCTCGGGCAGGCCGTCGCGCATCAGGCGGATCTCCAGCGGCTCTTCCACCGCGATCGCATCGCCGCGTTGCGTACGGACCGCATCGCGCAGCGCGTCGATGTTCACGGTCCGGTGCGCCGGACTTTTCATGCCGGCGATCTTACACCCGCGGCAACGCCGCGAATTCAGCCCGCTTGCCTGACGCCCTGGCGTGCCAGCGCCGCATCCACGGTATTCGACAGAAGCATGGCGATGGTCATGGGGCCCACGCCGCCCGGCACGGGCGTGATCCAGGCCGCGCGCTCGGCCGCGGGCGCGTATTCCACGTCTCCGGCCAGCTTCCCGTCCGGCAGCCGGTTGATTCCGACGTCGATGACGATGGCGCCATCACGAATCCATATACCTGGGATGTAGCGCGCCTTGCCCACCGCGGCGACCACCAGGTCGGCGCGTTGCACCTCGCCTTGCAGATCGCGCGTTCCCGTGTGGCACACCGTGACCGTGGCGCGCGCCAGCAGCAGCTCCAGGGCCATCGGCCGCCCGACGATGTTCGAGGCGCCCACCACGGTGGCGCGCAGGCCGGTCACGTCGATGGCGTAGTCCTTCAGCAGGCGCATCACGCCCCACGGTGTGCAGGGCCGCAGGCCGGGCCGCTTCTGCGCCAGCAATCCGGTGTTCGTTGGATGGAAACCATCGACGTCCTTGGCCGGATCGATGGTGTCCATGATCTCGGTGCTGTCGAGACCCTTGGGCAGCGGCAGTTGCAGCAGGATGCCGTCGACGGTGTCGTCCTCGTTCAGCCGGTCGACGAGCGCGAGCAGCTCCTCGCGCGACGTCGACGCCGGCAGGTCGTGCGCGAACGAGGCGATGCCGCACTCCTCGCACGCCTTGCGCTTGTTGCGCACGTAGACCGCGGACGCCGGATCTTCGCCGACCTTGATCACCGCGAGGCCGGGCTTCCGGCCGTGCTTCGCAAAGAAGTCGGCGGCCCGCGCCGCCGACTTCCGTCTTTCCTTCGCAGAGACGGCCTTGCCGTCGAGAATTTGCGCCGTCAAAGCGATCCCTTTGGTCAGTAACGGTAATGATCGGCCTTGTACGGGCCGTTCTTCGACACGCCGATGTACTTCGCCTGCGCGTCGGTGAGCTCGGTGAGCGTCGCGTTGAGGGTCTTCAACTGCAGGCGCGCCACCTTCTCGTCGAGGTGCTTCGGCAGCGTGTACACGCCGAGCGGGTATTTCGCGGTCTGCGTGTAGAGCTCGATCTGCGCGATGGTCTGGTTCGCGAAGCTCGAGCTCATCACGTAGCTCGGGTGGCCCGTGCCGCAGCCGAGGTTCACGAGCCGGCCCTTGGCGAGCAGGATGATGCGTTTGCCGTCGGGGAAGATCACGTGATCGACCTGCGGCTTGATCTCCTCCCAGCCGTACTTCGAGAGCGACGCGACGTCGATCTCGTTGTCGAAGTGGCCGATGTTGCACACGATGGCGTTGTTCTTCATCGCCTTCATGTGGTCATGCGTGATCACGTGGTAGTTGCCCGTGGCGGTGACGAAGATGTCGGCCTTGTCGGCCGCGTACTCCATCGTCACCACGCGGTAGCCTTCCATCGCGGCCTGCAGCGCGTTGATCGGGTCGATCTCCGTCACCCAGACCTGCGCGGACAGCGCGCGCAGCGCCTGGGCGGATCCCTTGCCGACGTCGCCGTAGCCGCACACCACCGCGATCTTGCCGGCGATCATCACGTCGGTCGCCCGCTTGATGCCGTCCACCAGCGACTCGCGGCAGCCGTACAGGTTGTCGAACTTCGACTTGGTGACCGAGTCGTTCACGTTGATCGCGGGGAACGCGAGCTCGCCGCGCTTGTGCATGTCGTACAGGCGATGCACGCCGGTGGTGGTCTCCTCGGTGACGCCCTTGATCTGCCTGAGGCGCGTGGAATACCACTTCGGATCG
>DASTHJ010000553.1:0-2340 GCA_035718265.1 Steroidobacteraceae bacterium
CCCGCGGCGCCGAACCTGCACGTCGCCTTCGAGACCGCGACGCGGGCGATCGCGGCGCGCGAGCGCGAGCTGGGACACGAGCCGTCGCTGCCGCAGGCGTACTTCGGCGAGCAGGTGCATCGCAAGCTCGCCGAGCTCGAAGCCGCGCGCTGCGCCGAGGCCGGTCGCGAGACGCGCGCCCGGCCTGCGGCTGCGACGGCCGGCGTCGCGGAGAGCTGTCCTGGCTAGCGGCTAGATTCTCGGCCAGAGCCAGCCGAAGGTTCCGGCCATTACGAGCGCGTACACCAGTCCGTCGAACATCAGCTTCGCCGTGGTGCTCCATTTGCGGCCATACCAGATCGAATCGGTCATCAGGCCGAGCGACAGCGCCATGAAGGCCGAGGTGCCGACGAAGCGGAACACGCGCAGGTAGTGCGCGCCGGGGGCGAGCGCCACGGAGGCGATGTAGCCGGCGAACAACGCGACCAGCACCAGGAACACGAACCACAGGAACAGCATCCGGCCCATCAAGGGCATGCCGTTCGGACGCACGACTATGTTCCAGATCGGTCCCTCGGTCATCTTCTGCATGAACTCCGGCGAGCGCATTTCCGCGGCGGAATTGCAGCGCGGCAGCATGTATTCGCCGGGCGGGATGCCGAGCGCGCCGATCGCGGCGCGTGCCCGCGGCTCGTCCGGCACCTGCGGGAAATCGTTGCGGTGCCACAGCGGACCCATGTGGAAGATGGCGCTGATGATGAAGCAGAACACGGCGCCTAACAGGATGGGCAGCCACAGCGCGGCCAGTGATGTCATCGCGGTCTCCTTCTGTAGTTCTGGTTATCGAAGCTCCCGGAGCGCCGGCATTCTGCAGCGGAATCCGTTTGCAAACAACCGCTTGCGGCGGCGCGGGGTTGCCCTGTCAGCTGCCTCCCACAGCATGCGGTGATGGATGCCGGGAGCGCCGGTTGCCGGCATGGATTCTGCTTCGCCCCCTAGTTAGGCAGCGAGGCCGTGGGGATTGGGGGGATTAGGTGCCGGTGTAAAAAGTGGGGATTAGCTTCCCTGCGATCACCGCGTGCCAATCCCCACTTTTTACTCCGGCACCTGATCCCGTCACACTCGCGGCGTGTTTTTTCTGCGGCTGCTGATTGTCTCTGCGCTCGTTCTCGGCGCCGGCGCGCGGGGCCACGAGCCCGCGCGGGTCACGCAGCCGCTGGTCGACCGGCAGCCGGCGCTCATCGACGCGCAGGTCCGGTCCATGGCCGAGCACGCCGCGCCCGGTCCCCAGGGCTACTTCGTCGGCTTCGCGGGCGTGGGCGAGGAGCACGTGTTCGCCGAGGAGATCGACCTCGCGGCTCGGCGGCTCGCGCAACGTTACGGCGTGGGGTCGCGGTCGCTGCGCCTGGTGAACGATCAGCGCGACTTAGAAACCTGGCCGCTGGCCACGGCGCGCGCGCTGGACTATGCACTGCAGGCGCTGGGGCGCGTCATGGACGACGACGACGTGCTGTTCCTCGCGCTGTCATCGCATGGCGGCGATGACGCGACGCTCGCCGTGTCGAGTCCGGGCATCCGGCCGCAGGTGCTCGAAGCGACGGATCTCGCGCGCATGTTGCGCGAGTCGGGGATCCGCTGGCGCGTCATCGTGATCTCGGCGTGCTACTCCGGCGGCTTCATCAAGCCGCTCGCCGACGAGCGCACCATCGTGATCACGGCGGCGTCGAAGTCGCGGCCGTCCTTCGGCTGCGGCGTGCAGCGCGATCTCACCTACTTCGGCGAGGCGTTCTGGCGGGACGCGCTGCCGCGCGCCAGGTCAATGCGCGCCGCGCTCCAGGCCGCGCGTCGCGAGATCACGATTCGGGAGCGGGCCGAACACACGCGGCCCTCGCACCCGCAGGGCTGGTTCGGCCGGCAGATGGAAGCGAAGCTGGCGGAGATGGAAATGGGGACAGTCCCTCTTTCTTAGAAAATGGGGACATTCCTCGTTTCCGCGCGCAAGGCGCGGCAAAAGGGGACGTACCTGCTTCAGGTGCGTCCCCTTTTGCTATGAAACGAGGAATGTCCCCATTTTCTAAGAAAGAGGGACTGTCCCCATTACGGCAGCTCGGTGGCGCCCATGAGCCAGCGGTCGCATTCGCGCGCGGCGCCGCGGCCTTCGTTGATGGCCCAGACGACCAGCGACTGGCCGCGGCGGGCGTCGCCGGCGGCGAACACGCCGCGGATGTTCGTGGCGTACTTGCCGTACTCGGCCTTCACGTTCGAGCGCGCGTCGACCTCGACCTTGAGGTCCTTGAGCAGGCCCTGCTCGGGGCCGAGGAAGCCCATCGCGAGCAGCACGAGCTGCGCGGGATGTTCCTG
>DASTHJ010000554.1:0-2127 GCA_035718265.1 Steroidobacteraceae bacterium
AGAACACCGACATCGCGGCGGATCTCGCCGTGCTGCTGGAGCACGACGCGAACGGCGTGCGCTATTCGCCCAAGGCGGATCTCGACCAGGCCATCGACGTGTACCAGGCGCGACGCAAGCTGCTGAGCGACGCGGAGGCCAAGTCCGACAACTACGCCAACAACCTTTATTACGCGCTGCTGTACGCGCGGCGTTATGCGGAACTGCGCGAGACGCTGCGGCAATCGGGGCCGGGTCTCACGCAGCGCGCGCTGCTGATCACCACGCTCGCGGCGGAGCGCGGCGGCGCGCCGGCCATCGAGGCCTCGCGCACGCTGATCGGCGGCGAGAGCGACCGGCGCACGGCGCTGGCCAGCGCCGGCAACATCCTGACGCGGCTGCGCGAATACCCGGCCGCGGCCGACCTGATCGAGGCCAGCACGCGCGGCCAGACCACGACGGCGGCCAACACACAGCGCATTGCGCTGCTGCGCAAGACCACGCGCGTCGACGCGCGCGCCATCGCGCCGACCGATCCGCGCGGCGTGGTGTTGCGTTCGTTCGGCGAACTGCTGGCGCCGGGACAGGATGCGGCGGGGTTCCGCAAGCTGCTGAGCCGGCGCGCGGTGGGATTGACCGACGCGGGCTTCGAGCGCGCGCAGCGCATCATGCTGAGCGGCCTGACGCGGCAGGAGCTGCCGTTCGAGGTGGCCGTGGACCTGCTGTTCAGCAATGTGCGCGTGAACGTCGAGGGCGACGATGCGCTGGGGTATCGCGTGCAGCTGCGCGCGGCGGGCGACGTGCAGACGTTCTACGTGGTGAAAGAAGACGGCGCGTACCGGATTCTGACGGTGGCGCCGTTCGTGGGCCCGCTGGCGCTGATGTCGCTCGAGCGGCTGGAAGAGCACGACGGCGCCGGCGCGCGTCGCTGGCTGGACTGGGCGCGGCTCGAGCTGCGCGCGGCGAACACCGAGGATCCGCTCGACGGGCCGGCGTTCGCGCGGGTGTGGACGGTGGGCGTGGAGTCGGACGCGGAGCGCGCGCACCTGGCGACGGCGATCCTGCTGGCGGACTGCAACCTGGGCGAGCGCGCGTTGCCCTTGCTGAAGGCGGTGGACGCGGCGTCGCTGAATGCCGCCGACCGGCTGAGCCTGGACCTGGCGTTCGGCAAGGCGTACCTGGACCTGGATCGCTGGACGGACCTGCAGGCGGTGGCCTCGCGACTGGTGAGCGCGGTGCCGCCGTCGGCGCTGGCGTTCCGCTACCAGCAATGGGCCGGCATCCAGTTGAAGCAGTGGGACGCAGTCGAGGCGGCGTCGCGCGCGCGGCTGGTGCGGCTGCCGGACGACTCGGTGGCGCGCGAGATGCTGGTGCACCGCGCGGAGGCGCGCGGGGCGTTCGGCGAGATCCCGGTGATCATGCAGCCGCTGATCGACAGCGGTCGCGCGACGGCCTCCGACTACAACCAGTTCGCGTGGACGTCGCTGCTGATGCAGCCGGTGTCGGAGTCGGCGGTGGAAGCGGCGCGGCTGGCGTACGACGAGTCACAGGGACGCAGCTTCGCGATCAATCACACGCTGGCCTGCGTGTATGCCGCGAGCGGCAAGCCGCGCGAGGCGCGCGACCTGCTGCTGAAGGGCATGGAACAGGTGGGCATCGACCAGCCGGACGATTCGGCGTGGTACGGCTTCGGGCTGGTCGCCGAAGCGTACGGCGATACCGAATCCGCGCGCGACTATTACACGCACGTGCAGAAGCCCGAGAAGGGCGTGATCCAGGCGAGCAGCGTGTACGCACTGTCGCAGGCGCGGCTGCGGGTTCTCGGCGGTGCCGGCGAAGGAACCCCGGGAAATCTCCAGGTCGCGAGATAATGGGGACATTCTCCGTTTCCTAGCAAACGGGGACAGACCTGAATTCGGTGTGATCGGCGGGATTTGAACCGTCGCCGGTGTTTGGCTGCATACGCGGCAGTTTCGCATCCACACCGCGCGCCGCCGCCGATCCATCATCCGCGCATGCCACGGACGGCGCGCTTCATCGTCGCTGACTACTGCTACCACGTGCTGAATCGCGCCAACAAGAAGGCGCGCATCTTCCACTCGCCGGCGGACTACGAGCAGTTCCTGGCGCTGCTGCACCTCGCGCAGG
>DASTHJ010000555.1:0-5963 GCA_035718265.1 Steroidobacteraceae bacterium
GTCACCACGGCCTCGCGGTGCGGATCGAGATTCACCAGGCCGAGCTGCAGCTTGCCGCCGGTGTCGCGTGCCGCCGTGACCGTCACGGCCGGCACGCTGTCGGTGCCGAGCGAGTAGTCAGGCGTACGGATTTCCGTCGGCGGCGAGGTCGCGCCCTGGAACGGCACGTACATCTGGAAGGCATGGTAGGTGGGTGTCAGCGCAATCTTCGGTCCGTCGGTCAGGATCATGGCCTGCAGCACGTTGACCATCTGCGCGATGTTGGCCATCTGTACGCGCCTGGCGTGCTTGTGGAAGATGTTGAAGTTGATGGCCGCGACCAGCGCGTCGCGCAGGCTGTTCTGCTGCCAGAGGAATCCGGGATCGCGACCCGGCTCCGGGTCGTACCAGGTGCCCCATTCGTCGACGTACAGCGCCACCTTGTTCTGCGGATCGTTCTTCTCGAGGATGGCCTCGTTCTTGGCGATGTAGCCGTCGATCAGCATCGTGCGCTTCAACGTCGAGATCCATTCGCTCTCGGGGAAACCGAGCGATTTGCCCTTCTTCGCCCAGACGCCGCTCGGGATCGTGTAGTAGTGGTGCGAAATGGCGTCCATGTCGCGCTGCACGTGCGTGGTCAGCACCTCGACCCACTGCGTGCCCTCGTCGTGGCCGCCGCTGGCGACGATCTTCGGACGATGGCCGCGCGGCGCCTTGATGAAGGTGGCGAATTGCCGGAACAGGTTGGCGTAGTACTCCGGGGTCATGTTGCCGCCGCAACCCCAGGTCTCGTTGCCGATGCCGAAGTAGTTCACTTCCCAGGGCTGGTCGCGGCCGTTCTTGCGCCGCTCGTTGGCGAGCGTCGAGACGGTGTTGGAAGTCATGTACTCCATCCAGTCCGCCATTTCCTGCGGACTGCCCGAGCCGACGTTGCCGCTGATGTAGACCTTGGTGCCGATCATCTCGGCGAAGGTCATGAATTCATGGGTGCCGAACTCGTTGGTCTCGGGCACGCCGCCCCAGTGCGTATTGACCTTCACAGGACGCTGGTCGCGCGGGCCGATGCCGTCGCGCCAGTGGTATTCGTCGGCGAAGCAGCCGCCGGGCCAGCGCACCACCGGCACGTGCAATGCCTTGAGCGCGGCGAGCACGTCGTTGCGATACCCGTGGGTATTCGGGATGTCGGATTTCTCGCCCACCCAGATGCCGCCGTAGATGCCGGCGCCGAGATGCTCGGCGAACTGTCCGTAGATGTTGGGATTGATGACCGGCCCGGGCTGGTCGGCGTGGACCGTGACCGCCACCTGCGCGGGCGCGGACTTCGATTGCGCCATGGCCGCGCCGCCCGGCGCGAGCGCGCACGCGCCCAGTAAAATCAGCCGCACTCGTCTGCCCATCTGCTCCCCCAAAATGCGTACGTAAACTCAGACAATTTTCATGCTAATGGCGCGACCCGGCGCGCCGCAAGGCACGAACGATAACGAACCGTTATCGGTGATTGGCCAGGCGCGACGCGCGCGTCGCGATCGCCGGCCTGGGTCGCTGCCTGGTCGGCGTGTCCATGATCGCGAGCCGGATGAGCTCGCCCATGGCGGTGCGCGCCGCTGCGGCGTCCTTCGCGGCGATGGCGTCGTACACCCGCCAGTGATCGGGAACCGGATCGCGCTTCAGCGGCGCGATGCGCTGCTTGAATTCGGTGAGCGCGTTGACGGCGGCGGTGACGCCATTGGTCAGCGACACGATGAACGGGTTGGCGGTGGCGAGCAGCAGCGCCGCGTGGAATTCCTTGTCGGCGATGCGCCCATCCTCGACGTGCAGCGTGTGGCGCGTCATCGCATCGAGCGCGCGGCGCATCGTGTCGAGGTGCTGCTGCGTACGGCGCGCGGCGGCGAGCGCCGCGGCCGCGGGTTCGACGATGCTCCGGAGCTCGAACAAGCCGTGCAGCACGTCCGATTCGGGTTCGCCGGAAAAAATCCAGGCAAGCACGTCCGGATCGAGCAGTTGCCATTCCTCGATCGCACTCACGCGCGTGCCGACGCGCGGCCGGCTGTGCACCAGGCCCTTCGCCGCCAGGATCCGTACGGCCTCGCGATAGGCGGTGCGCGACACGCGCCGCTGCTCGCTCGCCTCGATCTCGTTGTCGAGCACGTGACCCGGGCGGTAGCGTCCCGACACGATCATCAGGCCGATCTCGCGCGCGATGGAACCGTGCAGCCGCAACGACTTGCGGCCCGGATGCGTCCAGCGGGACGCAGCGGGCTTGCTGTTCTTCTTCGCAGCCATTTGACTCCCCGCCAGATTGTCAGCGCACCACCCGACGCCCACAAGGTTGTTTGTGAGGCCGGGGCACGGGCGCACCTCCTGCCGCCGGGCGCGGGCCAGCCGCCCTTCCGGCCCGATCTTGAAAACTCCGACTATTGAAATCGTGTCCCGGATGCCACGGCATCGATATCAGTCTGATCATCGAGTGATGACACCGCGGGCATTGTATTGCCTGGTTTCGGGAAGCTAGCATTTGTCCGAGTATTACAACAACCGCATTTTCCCTGGGGGACACATCGTGGCGGTCAACAACCGGATCAGATCTGCAACCGCGCTCGCGGCGCTTTCCGTCTCGGCCACGGCGCTGGCCCAGACTCCACCTGCCGATTCGCAGGGCGACGAGCTGGACACGGTGATCGTCACCGGTGTCCGGCAAAGCCTCACGCAGGGCCTGGAGAACAAGCGCGAATCCACCCAGGTCATCGAGTCGATCGTGGCCGAGGACATCGGCAAGCTTCCCGACAACAACGTGATCGAGGCGCTGCAGCGCGTCACGGGCGTGCAGATCACCAATCGCGGCGGCGGCGAAGCCGACGGCATCGTGATCCGCGGCCTGCCGGATGCGACCACGACGTGGAACGGCCGCAATGTGTTCACGGGCACCGGCCGCGCGCTGGCGCTACAGGACATCCCCGCCAACCTGATCAGCCGCGTCGACGTCTTCAAGACGCGCGCCGCCGAGCAGCTCGAGACCGGCCTCGCCGGCCAGATCGACGTGCGCACGCGCCGGCCGTTCGACGTGGGCGACTTCGAGATGTCGGTCAACGCGCGGCTCACCGACCAGGTGGAGCGCGACGACGCCATCGACCCGAACGTCAGCTTCCTGGTGAGCAATACCTGGGACGGCAACGACGGCAGGTTCGGCGCGCTGCTCAACGTCACTTACTCGAAGGTGCGTTACCGCGACCAGAGCATCACCGCCGGCGCGCTGGTGCCGTTCGTGACCGCGGACGGCCCGCTGCCGCCGGGATTCACGCCGCTGCAGCGCGTGTTCAACGGCGATCCGCCGATCTGGCAGGCCGGCACAGACCGCGGCCTGCCCTACGAGGAAGGCTCGTTGATGGACTTCGACCCGGGACCGGGCGTCGCCAATTTCCCCTATCTACTGTCGCGCGACGCACTGTTCGCCAGCGACTTCAAGGGCAACCGCAAGCGTCCCGCCGCCAACCTCGCGTTGCAGTGGGCGCCAAACGACAGCCAGGAATACACCTTCGAGGCCTTCTACCAGGGCTATCGCGAGGAGATGTTCAACAACCTGCAGTTCACGTTCGTGGACTGGTGGGGCAACCTGGGGCCGGACCCGGCGTCGACGATCACGCTTTATCCCGGCACGAACCTGATCAAGACCCGCGTTGTCGGTGCGCCCTACAACTTCAACAGCGGTGATTCCACGCACCAGGAGACCGACACGTTCGTCTACGCGTTGAACGGCAAGTGGCAGCTCTCGGACAAGTTCACGCTCGAGGCGGACCTGTCCTTCCAGGGCAGCCAGTTCGACACGACGTTCGTCGCGATCCGCACCGATCGTGTGCCGCCGCAGATCTCGCTCGATCTCAACCATGGCGACGGCCTGCCCTCCTGGCACTACACGGATCCGACCAACGGCGCCAACACCGACGCCGCCATGCTCGATGCGGCGGGCTGGAACATGGCGCAGCTCTACCAGAACAAGGGCCGCGACATCGGCGGCGCGCAGACGCTCACCGTCGATGGCGATTACGAGTTCGGCGGCAATGTGTTCAAGAAATTGTCGTTCGGCGTGCGCTACGACGACCGCAACGCGCTGCACCGCCAGCCACGGCCCGGCGACACGGCCGAGCGGGTGCTGCCGTCGGGCATGACGCTGGCTGCCGCAGCCGAAGCACTCGGCTCCGACGATTTCCTCTACACCAACGACGACTTCTTCACCGATTCGAGCTCGCCGCACAGCTGGGTGCTGGCGAATGGTTGGTACATCGGCAACCACCCCGATGACATCCGGGCGCTGTACGGCGCGCCTACCGGCGGGCCGGTGCTGCGGCGCGCCTTCCAGGTGGACGAGCGCACCGCCTCGGCCTACGTGCAGACCGACATGGATTTCGGCGATCGCTTCCACGCCCAGGTCGGCGTGCGCTACGTGCGGGTGGACACGCCGATCGAGTTCATCGACCTGGTACCCGACGATCTGCCGGTGTACACGGCCAAGCAGTCGGTCGATGACCTGATGCCGTCGGTCACGCTGCGTTGGGACATCACCAACGACTTCCGCCTGCGCGCCAACTACGGCGAGACGCTGCGCCGTCCCGCCTTCGGCGACCTGAATCCGAATTTCAACCTCACCGGCGACCTCACCGGCGTCGGCTACGGCACGGGCGCGGGTGGCAATCCGGAACTCACGGCGGCAAAGGGCAAGAACTATGACCTCACGGCCGAGTGGTACTTCGCGCGGGACAGCGCGATCTACGGCACGGCTTTCCGCCGCGAGATCGATGGCCTCGTGGTACCACTGGTGCGCGAACTGTCGATCCCGGGCTCTGGCCTCAACACCGACCGCTTCAAGGTCACGCAGCCGGTGAATGCGTCGGACGGCGTGCTCAAGGGCTTCGAGCTGGGTTTCCTGTATTTCCCCGAGCTGCCGGGCGCGTTCAACGGTCTCGGCCTGCAGGGCAGCTTCACGAAGCTCGATTCGAGCCAGAACATCCCGCTCTCGGACAATCTCGGCAACATCGTCGGCGAGGAGAACACCGAGTTCTTCGGCGTCTCCGACTTCTCGTACAACGTCACGCTCGCCTACGACCACGCCGGCTTCGGCGGCCGACTGTCGTACGTGTGGCGGGACGACTTCCTCAACAACAACGAGGCGCGCATCTTCGCCAACCCGATCGGCGTGTGGCGCAAGCCGGAGAGCAGCCTCGACCTGCAGTTGAGCTACGAGATCAACGAGAAGATGGGTGTGTCGTTCGACGCGGTCAATCTCACCGACGAGATGCAGCAGTCCTACTACGCGTTCGGCGATGCCGGCAGCCCGACGCTGACCAACTTCGGCAGCACGGTCATCAGCCGCGCGTACATGTTCGGCTTCCGCTGGAAGTATTGATCCGGTCTCCCGGCGGCCACCGGTTCTCTCGGCCGCCGCACTCGAAGGCCGCGATGTCCCATTCATCCGGATGAGGCATCGCGGTCTTTTTTTCAGGTCGGCGCCAGGAAGGCGCGCGGCGGCGGCCACGCATCCCAGAGCGTCGGGTCCGCGGCGATCATGTGCTGCGACTTCGAGAGGACTTGCGGATCGAACTGCGTCGACCTGCGCGCCACGATGTCGATGTGCACGCCGGTCACCATCATCGTGGACAGATGGTCGCCGCCGTCGCCGCGGAACATCTCGTGCACGAAGCGCACCGACTTCGGCTTCACCTCGAGCATGGCCGAGCGCACCACGATGACGTCGCCGACCAGCGCCTCGCGCCGCTAGCAGATGCGCTGGTCCACGGCCGCCATGCCGCGCCTGGCCTCGCGCAGATACTGCGCGGTCATGCCCATCATGGCGCCCAGGTTCCAGGTGGCCTCGTCGAACTTGCCCACGAACCACATGACGTTCATGTGACCCATGTGATCGCATTGCCACTGGTGGACCATGCCGCGGTAGGTGATGCCGGCGTCGCTCATCTGGTGTTCCTCCGAAAATC
>DASTHJ010000556.1:0-4957 GCA_035718265.1 Steroidobacteraceae bacterium
CCACCACCGCCCATGCCGCCACCGCGGCTGTCGAGCATCTGCATTTCGTTGGCGATGATCTCGGTGGTGTAGCGATCATTGCCCTGCTTGTCCTGCCACTTGCGCGTGCGCAGGCTGCCCTCGATGTACACCTTGGAGCCCTTCTTCAGGTACTCGCCGGCGATTTCCCCCAGCCGCCCGAACATGGCCACGTTGTGCCACTCGGTGCGCTCCTTGCTCTCCCCCGACTGCTTGTCTTTCCAGCTTTCGCTCGTGGCCACGCGGATGTTCGCCACCGTCATGCCCGAAGGCATGGCGCGGGTCTCCGGGTCTGCGCCCAGGTTGCCGATCAGGATGACTTTGTTGACTCCGCGCGCCATTGCCGTTTGCCCTTCATCGAAAAAATCGTGTGGGGCGGGATTGTACGGTCAGTGCGCGCGGAGAAGTAGCCGCGTTTCGCGGGGCTGTCGGCAGTTATGTGTTGATCAAATCTTGCGCAACCTGCCGGCCACGGACGTGGTCTGCGCCGCAGCTTCAGCGCGTAAGCCTCAGAACTCCCACTGAAAGCCGAACGACGGCAGCAAGGGCAGCCAATAGCCCTCCTCTTGCTCCAGGTACAGCGTGTCGTCCCGCCCGGGTTGGACGTGGTAGGAGTCGACGCAGCACTGGTTCTGGCGGCCGAGCAGGTTGGTGATCTCGAGGTAGAAGGACAGCTCGCTGCTGGTCAGCTGCAGGTTGCGGCTCACCCGCATGTCGACGCGCGCGTATGGGTCCATGCGCTCGGCGTTGCGCTCGCCGACGACCCCCTGCACGTCGAAAGCGAATCCGCCGCCGGGCAGCCGCGTCGCGTCGATGCCGATCGCCGTCGTCGGCGAGCCGCTGTGCACCAGGCCGGCCACGCTCAGATCCCAGCCCGCGCCGGCCCAGCTTCCGCCGAACGACAATGATTCGCGCTGTTCCCAGATTCGCGGACGCCAGACGCCGGCGTCGAGGTCCTCGGCCTGGGCGTAGCCCAGGCTGATCCAGCCCGACAAGCCACGCTCTGCCTCGCGCCGCACCGTGAGCTCGACGCCGCGTGCGCGCGCCTGCGGCGCATCGATGCGCACCCGGTCGGACCCGCCCTCCAGGATCAGCTGCATGGGATCGAGCAAGTTCTCGAAGCGCGGCCGCAGGTCGTCGTATTCCTTGTCGTAGACGTCGACACGCGCGCTGAATCCGCCGCCGAACCGATGCGTGTAGCCGAGCACCGCCTGGCGCGCGCGTTCGGGCGGAAAGAAGTGCGAGATGCCATCCTCGACCTGCAACTCGTTCACCGCCTGCGGCTGGTAGTTCACGCCCCAGGCCGCGCGCAGCTCGTCGTTTGCATCGAACGCATAGACGAGATTGAAGCGCGGGCTCGTGACATCGAATGCGAGCCCGTCGTCGTACTTGTAGCGGTCCCAGCGAACGCCGGCCTCCGCGGACAGGCTGTCCGTGAGCCGCGTGCGCCATGCGCCATAGACGCCCATCTTGTCCAGGTTTTTCCGGCCGTTGGTGGCATACACCTTGGTGGTCGGCACCGGCGTGAACACGACGTCGGTGATCTGCGCCTGCAGCGAGTAGTCGTAGTCACCCTGCTGCTTTCCGAGGTCGAATCCCCAGCGTGGCAGTTGATTTTCGCCTATGGCCCAGGACCAGTCCTGGCGCAGGTCGAGAAAGCGGAATTCGTTGTCGGCATGCACGATGCCGGCACGCCGCTCGTTGCGGCCCGCGGTATCCCGCCATTGCTGCACGTTGGCGCCCGAGAGCAGCGTGTGGCTGCGCAGCGCATCGGAAAACTCGTGGTCGAGCGTGAACCACAGGTGCCACGCCTTGCCCTTGCCCGCCGAGCTGGTCTCGTAGTTCTCATCTTCGTGAACGGTGTACCTGAGGTCGTCGTCGCTGAGCAGCAGGCGGCCGGCGACGGAGGTGCGCTCCCCGATGTCGTAACCGACGGCGGCGAAGATGTCCGTATACCGGGGCGTGAGCTGTTCGTCCTGCGCGACCAGGCGTTCGGTCACCATGTCGAGGAAGCCACGTCGCGCCGAGGCCAGCCACCAGCCGCGATCGTCGGCAAACGTGTCCGAGCTGTGACCGTAGGCACTGACGAAGCTGATGCCGGCACTGCTGCGATAACGATCGTCGGCCTTCGGGCGGCGCGTCTTCAGGCTCACGACGCCGCTCATGTAGTCGCCCACGTCGGCGGTCATGCCACCGGTGGTGAAATCGATCGAGTCGACCACGTGGGTATCGAGCACGCTGATGGCGCCGTCGAGCTCGCGGAAATGGAATGCGTTGTGGATCTCGGCGCCGTCGATGGTGAACAGCGCCTCCTCGCGGCGACCACCACGCACGTTCAGCGCCGCCGTGAAGTCTCCGCCCGAGACGCCGGGCAGCACCTTGAGCATGCGTATCGCATCGTCGGCGATGTGCGGCATGCGCTCGACGTCCTCGCGATCGAGGAACACGTTGCTGGCGCCCTCGACCCCCAGTTGCAGCCGCGAAGCCGTGACGTCGATGACCGCGATGTCCTCGGTCCGATCCGTACTGACCTCCGGCGGCAGCGGCGCCGCGCCCACGCCGGGCGCGATGAGCCAGTCGCCATTCGCGGCGCGTACCGCCCGCAGGTTCCACGGCGCGAGGATTTCGCGCAGCAGCTCCTCGATGCGATCGGAAGTGGGCGCCTTGCGCAACGTCATCTCGGGTCGCACCAGCGCGCTGCTGTAGACGATGCGGAAGCCATGCTCGTTGAGGCGCGTCAGCACGGTCTCGAGCCGGTCGCCGGCGTGCACGGGCACGTCGACTGCAGGGGGGTCATCACCCGCGGCACGCACGGCGCCGGCAAACAGCACCAGGAACGCGACTCCACATCGGAGGATCGCACTTGGAATTCGCATCAGCGTACCCCCACCCGCAACACACCCTCGTGAAGTTCCAGCGGCACGCCGGTCACCAGCGCCATGCGCTCCAGCATCGCGGCGGCGTCCAGGCCCTGCAGGGTTCCATGCAGGCGGATGGCGTGCGTGCGCGCCTGCAGCGCGTCGTCCGCGAAATACAGCTGCCAGCCATGCTCGCGCGCGATCCAGGTGAGGAATTCGGCGAGCGGGCGATCTTCGATGGCGAGCGCGGGCGCCAGCCCCGCCGACCACTCCCAGACCGGACCGAACGACGGCAGGCCATGCCGCCAGCGCGCATCCCGCCCACGGACTTCGAGTTCGTCACCGGCGGCCATGGCCAGCGCGCCTTGCGCGCCGCGTTCCAGCAGCACGCGCCCTTCGCGCACGCGCACACGCGTGGCGCCATTGGTGACGGCCACCTGGAACTGCGTGCCCACGTGACGCACTTCGCCCGCGGGCGTCACGATCGTGAGCGGCGGACCGACGTCGAGACCGCCGGAGTCCACGTACAGCGCGCCTTCCAGCAACGTGACGCGCGTGTGCGTATCGAAGCGCACGCGCGTGTGCCGGTCGAGGCGCAGCGACAACGTGTCGGAGAAGCCCGTGGCGACGCGGCCCTGGCCGGTCTGGAGGGTCGCGCCGGCGGGCACCGCGAGCTCGCGGGTGACGAGCTGGTCGCGAGTCTCCACGCGCAGCGCGACCGCACCCTCCACGGTGGAAACCTTGGCGACCATGACCGGCGCGGCCGGGTACGCGGCGCCGCGATGCCAGGCAAACAGCGCCACCGCGGAGATGCCCGCGGCCGCGGCCAGTGCGATCGCCGCCACGAAGAAGCGCCGGCGCGACCGCGACGGCGACTGGGCCAGCGTGCGCTCCCAGGCCTGCGACGCCGCAAGATGCGCCCGCTCCATGGCCTGCGGCGACGGCATCTCGCGCTCGCCCGCCAGGCGGATCATGCGGCCCACGGATTGATCGCGATCCAGGTTCATGGCAGCAGCCCTCCGGTCGCGCCGCCGGAAACCAGCGTGAAGGCTTCGCGGAATGCCTCGCGAGCGCGCGTCAGCAGCGATTCCACGGCCTTCGGCGTCCGGCCCAGCCGCTGCGCGATCTCGGCCATGCTCATCTCGCGCAGGTATTTCCATTCCAGGATGTCGCCGTACGGCGCGGGTAGATAGTCGAGCGCGGTCAGGATGGATTCGCGCACCTGCTCGCGACCGGCGGAACGCAGCGGATCGCCCTGCTCGCCGCTGAGCAGCGACTCGAGCGCCGCGCGGATCGCCGGATCGTCCTCGACCAGGCGCGGCGCCGCGGACCATGCGCGGGATTCGTCCCAGCGCGTGCTCATCTCGCGGCGACACAGCGTGCACAGCCAGGTCATCAGCGCGGCTTCGCCGCGGTAGCTGCCCAGGCTCTCGAGCGCGCGGCACAGCGTGGCCTGCGCGATGTCCTCGGCGCCCGCGGCGTCGTGCGGCAGGCGCCGTTTCACGAAGCGATACAACTTGGGGTAGTACTCGTGGAAGAACGCGTCAAACGCCGCGCGGTCGCCGCGCAGCAGCCGATCGACGAGTTGACGATCCGGGGAATGCATTGATGGCTTAGTGTGCCCTGCCCATCGAAATCCTTCGCGCCGTTCGTCGCGAAGGATTTTCCGCCGTGCCGCCCACCAACGGAACGACGGTTGGCGGAGGCGAAAATGCGGGACATATTGATGGCGCTCACGGCCGTGCTGCTGGTGGGCTGCGGCGTCCAAAGCAGCGGCGCGAATCCCTATGGTCGCAATGGCCGGGAGCCGGAAATCAACCCGGGCCTGCCATCTTCGATTTCAGTGACGCCCGAGGACCTTGCCGATGGCTGGACCGTATCCACGCCAGGGGCCGAGGGCATTCGCGAGCAGGACCTGCAGGCGACGCTCGAGTCGATGCGCGCCGGGAACTGGACCGGCGTCGACTCGATGGTCGTCGTACGGCACGGCAAGCTGGTGGCCGAAGGCTATTTCGGCGGCTACGGACGCGACACGCTGCACGACCTGCGATCCACCGGCAAGAGCTTCACCTCGGCGATGG
>DASTHJ010000557.1:0-3032 GCA_035718265.1 Steroidobacteraceae bacterium
GCGGACACCTTCCTGCTGCGTCGGGTGCGGCCGACGATCGAGGGCACCTTCGGCGGCATCTACGACTTCCGCTTCACGCCGGACTTCGCCGGCGGCAAGACCATCATCGTGGACGCCTACGCCGCGGCGCGCTTCAACCCGGGCTTCGTGGTCACGGTCGGCAAGTTCAAGCCGCCGGTGGGCCTGGAGCGCCTGCAAAGCGGCGCCGACCTGCGCTTGATCGAGCGCGGCCTGCCGACCGGCCTCGTGCCGAACCGCGACCTGGGCGTGCAGTTCTCCGGTGACTTCGCCGGCGGAGCGTTCAGCTACCAGGTCGGCTACTTCAACGGCGTGGCCGACGGCCAGAGCAGCGACAACCTGCCCTCGCCCGACGTCGAGAGCGACACCGGCGGCGACTACGCGGCGCGCGTGTTCTTCCAGCCGTTCGTCAACTCCGACAACTTCAACCTGCGGGGCCTCGGCTTCGGACTCGGCGCCACCTGGCAGGACGTGCCGGGCGTGGCAACCCACACGTACCTGTCCGCCTATCGTTCGCCGGGACAACAGAGTGTGTTCAGTTACCGTGCGAACAACGCGACCGGCGGCGCACCGAACAATGCGACGTACGCGAACGGCGCACGACTGCGGCTCGCACCGCAGTTCCACTACTACCGCGGCAGCTTCGGCCTGCTGGGTGAATACACGCAGGTGGAACAGGACGTGTCGCGCGACGTCGGCGGCCTCACGCGCTCGGACACGCTGACACACAGCGCCTGGCAGGCGCAGGTCTCCTGGTTCGTCACCGGCGAGGAGGAAGCATTCCGGGGCTTCACACCCGGCAGCACCTGGCAGCCGGGCCAGTCGGGATGGGGCGCGCTCGAGCTCGTGGCCCGCTACCAGGTGCTGGACGTGGACGACGACGCCTTCGCGGGCGGCGCCGCTTCGTTCGCCAATCCGCTGACGGCCGTCAGCAAGGAAACGGCCTACGGCGTCGGGCTCAACTGGTACCCGTGGAACACGGTCAAGCTGTCCATCAACTACGACCAGACGCGCTTCGACGGCGGCGCCGCGACCGGGGATCGCCCCGACGAGCGCGCGCTGTTCACGCGCTTTGCGATCAACTACTGACGGAGCATGCACATGTCGAAGAATCTGAATCGCCGCCTGCTGATCGCGCTGAGCGCCGCCGTGTTCATCGGCGGCACGGCGCCGGTTGCCCACGCCGCCGAGGTCTCGCTGCTCAACGTGTCCTACGATCCGACGCGCGAGCTGTACGTCGATTTCAACAAGGCCTTCGCCGCGTACTGGAAGAAGAAGACCGGCGACACGGTCATCATCAAGCAGTCGCATGGCGGCTCGGGGCGCCAGGCGCGCTCGGTCATCGACGGGCTCGCGGCCGACGTCGTGACGCTGGCGCTGGCCGCCGACGTCGATGCCATCGCCGCCAACGGCAAACTACTGCCCGTCAACTGGGAAGAGCGACTGCCCGACCAGTCCGCGCCGTACACCTCGACCATCGTCTTCCTGGTCCGCAAGGGCAATCCGAAGCAGATCCGCGACTGGGGTGACCTGGTGCGCGACGGCATCACGGTGGTCACGCCGAACCCGAAGACCTCAGGCGGCGCGCGCTGGAACTACCTGGCGGCCTGGGCCTGGGCGAAGCAGCAGCCCGGCGGCAGCGACGCAACGGCGCGCGAGTTCGTCAGGAAGCTGTTCCGGCACGTCCCGGTGCTCGACACGGGCGCGCGCGGCTCGACCACGACGTTCGCACAGCGCGGCATCGGCGACGTCGCGATCTCGTGGGAGAACGAAGCCTGGCTCGCCACCCGGGAGCTGGGCCCCGACAAGTTCGAGATCGTCGTGCCCTCGATCAGCATCCTCGCCGAACCTTCGGTGGCCGTGGTCGACAAGGTGGTCTTGCGCCGCGGCACTCGCACCGTCGCCGAGGAGTACCTCAGGTACCTGTATTCGCCCGAAGGCCAGGAGATCGCCGCGCGCAATTATTACCGCCCGCGCAACCCCGAAGTGGCCGCGCGGCACCAGGAGCTGTTCCCGAAGCTCGAGCTGGTGACCATCAAGGATTTCGGCGGCTGGGCCAGGGCGCAGAAAGAGCACTTCGGCGACGGCGGAATCTTCGACCAGATCCAGGCTCGCTAGCGCGCAGCGGGCTGGCTGGCCACGTGCTCCACTTCCACGGTGACGTGCGCCAGCTCCTCGTGCTCGCAAAGCGCGCGCCGGAAATAGTCGCCGTCCTTGCCCGAGGAAGTGGTGAGGCTGAGCACGCAGGCGTAGCGCGCGCGGCCGACGCGCCAGACGTGCAGGTCGGTGATGCGCGCCGGCACGGCGCCATGCTCGATGACCGCGCGCACCTCGCGGACCACGGGCGCGTCCATTTCCGCGTCGAGCAGCACGCGCGCCGAATCGCGCATCAGGCCCTGGGCCCAGACGGCCACCAGCACGCCGCCGGCGATGCCCATGGCCGGATCCAGCCACACCGCGCCCCACAGCTTGCCGCCGAACAGCGCGACGATGGCGAACACCGAGGTCGCGGCATCGGCGAGCACGTGCAGGTAGGCCGAGCGGATGTTGAGGTCCTGGTGGTGCGCGGGCGCGTGCTCGTGATCGTGATCGGCGTGCTCGTGCCCGTGATGATGCCCACGCAGCCACCACGCGCAGAGCAGATTGACGGCGAGGCCCACCACGGCGATCAGGATGGCTTCGTCGTAGTGGATGGACTGCGGGCTGATCAGCCGTTCCACCGACTGGAATCCCATCAGCGCGGCGATGCCCAGCAGGAAAATCGCGCTGGTATAGCCGCCCAGCACTTCCACCTTCCAGGTGCCGAATGCATAGCGGCGGTTCGCGGCCTGGCGCCGCGCGAACGAATACGCGAAGGCCGAGAGCCCGAGCGCCAGCACGTGCGAGCTCATGTGCCAGCCGTCGGCCAGCACCGCCATCGAGTTGAACCACCAGCCGCCGGCGATCTCCACCACCATCATGACCGCCGTGAGCCACAGCGCACGGCGGATGCCGGCCTCCGCCAGCGGATTGCC
>DASTHJ010000558.1:0-5631 GCA_035718265.1 Steroidobacteraceae bacterium
GCGCTCGCCCAGCGCGCTCACCGCGTCCGCCAGCTCGCGCGGCGTCGCCTGGTCGCGCAGCACGATGACCACGCCGGTGCCCTCCTCCGCGATGCGCTTCATGGCATTGCGCAGCGTCCAGGTGCGGCCCGGGTCGCGCAGCCCGACGAGATCCGCGAGCGTGTCGATGGGATGCACGCGCACCAGCGGCGCGGCGGTCTTCTCCAGCGCGCCGCGCACCAGCGCCAGGTGCACTTCGCGATGCACGTGGTCCTCGTAGGCGAGCAGCCGGAACGGCCCGAATTCCGTCTCCACCGACTGCTCGGCGATGCGTTCCACCGAGCGCTCCTGGCGCAGGCGATAGCGGATCAGGTCGGAGATCGTGCCGATCTTGAGATCGTGCCGGGCGGCGAACGCCTCGAGCTCCGGGCGGCGGGCCATGCTGCCGTCGTCGTTCATGATCTCGACGATCACGGCCGACGGATCGAGTCCCGCGAGCCGGGCGAGATCGCAGCCCGCCTCGCTATGGCCGGCGCGCGTCAGCACGCCGCCGGGCTGCGCCATGATGGGAAAGATGTGGCCCGGCTGGCGCAGGTCTTCCGGGCGCGCGTTCGGCTTCACGGCCGTGAGCACGGTGTGCGCGCGGTCGTGCGCCGAGATGCCGGTGGTCACGCCCTCGGCCGCCTCGATGGACAGCGTGAAATTCGTGCGGTGCTCGCGATGCGTCTCGCTGACCATCAGCGGCAGGCGCAGCTGGCGACAGCGCTCCGCGGTCAGCGTCAGGCAGATGAGTCCGCGCCCGAAGCGCGCCATGAAATTGATGTCTTGCGCGCGCACCTTCTGCGCCGCCATGATGAGGTCGCCCTCGTTCTCGCGGTCCTCGTCGTCCATGATCACGACCATGCGCCCGGCGGCGACGTCGGCGAGGATTTCCTCGATGGTGTTCAGCGGCTTCATGCGGTCGCCGGCTCGGGCATGGATGACAGTCGTTCCACGTAGCGCGCCAGCACGTCGATCTCCAGGTTCAGGCGCGAACCCTTCTGCAGCGCGCCCAGCGTGGTCACCTCGAGCGTGTGCGGGATGAGGTTGATCGCGAATTCCACGCCGTCCACCTCGTTGACCGTGAGACTCACGCCGTCAAGCGTGACCGAACCCTTGCGCGCGATGTAGCGCGCCAGGGGGCCCGGCGCGACCAGGCGCGCGGACAGCGAGCGCGCGTCGCGCGCGGTGTGCGCGACCACCGCGATGCCGTCGACGTGGCCCGAGACCCAGTGACCGCCGAGACTGTCGCCGGCGCGCAGCGCGGGCTCGAGGTTCACGCGGCTGCCGACGCGCTGGTCGCCGAGTGTCGTGACGCGCAGTGTCTCCGCCGACACGTCGGCGGCGAACGCATCGGCTTCGAGATCCGCGACGGTCAGGCACACGCCGGCGACGCAGATGCTCGCGCCCAGTTCCAGCCGCGTGCGATCCAGCGCGCCGTGCGACACGACCATGCGCACGTCGGCGCCGCCGGAATCCCGGCGCGGCTCCAGCCTGCGAATCTCACCGATTGCCTGCACGAGTCCCGTGAACATCTGGCCTCATTTCCTTCGGACGGGCTGCAACCGCAGCCGCAGGTCGGACCCCACCAGTTGGGAATCGAGGATATCGAACTGCGGTGCGGCCGCCAGCTTCGTGAGTCGCGCCAGGCGCGCCAACGGTTTCGCGTCGTGGCCCAGGAGCCTGGGGGCCACGTACAGCAGCCACTCGTCGACCAGTCCGGCAGCATGCAGTGCGCCCGCCAGGCGCGGCCCGGCTTCGACCAGCACTTCGTTGATCTCGAGCTCGCCGAGGCGCGCGAACACGCGCGCCAGGTCGAGATGGCCGCGCAGGCTGCGCACGCGCTCGATGCGCGCGGCGCCGACGTGTTCCTGGCGCGCGGCGCTCTTGCCACTGCCGGCGCGCGCCGCGGCGAACAACAGCACCTCTCCCGGTGGCGCGAGGATGCGCGCATTGCGGCGCACCTGGCGGCGCCGGTCGAGCACCACGCGCAGCGGCTGGCGCGGCGCGGCGATGCGCACGTCGAGCCGCGGATCGTCGGCCAGCACGGTCGCGGCGCTGGTCAGCACCGCGCCGCTCTGCGCGCGCCAGTGCTGCACGTCCGCACGCGCCGCTTCACTGGTGATCCATTGGCTCGCGCCGTTCGCGAGCGCAGTGCGGCCGTCGAGACTGGCGGCGGACTTGAGCCGCACGAACGGACGGCCGCGCGCCATGCGCATCAGGAATCCGGCATTGAGCGCCGCGGCCTCGCGCGCCAGCAGTCCCGACTCGACCCGCACGCCCGCCTCGCGCAGCCGCTTCGCGCCCGCGCCGTTGACACGTGGATTCGGATCGCCGATGGCGTACACCACGCGGCGCACGCCCACCGCGAGCAGCACGTCGACGCAGGGCGGCGTGCGGCCGAAGTGGCTGCAGGGCTCGAGCGTGACGTAGGCCGTGGCGCCGAGCGCGCGCTCGCCCGCGGCACGGATGGCGATGGGTTCGGCGTGTGGCTCGCCCGGGCGTTCGTGCCAGCCCTCGCCGACGATTTCGTTGTCGCGCGCCAGCACGGCGCCGACGCGCGGGTTCGGATGGGTGCTGTACAGCCCGCGTTCGGCCAGCTGCAGCGCGCGCCGCATCGCGGCTTCGTCGAAGGCGGAGAACCTGCTCATTCCTTGCGGCCCCGCTTGTGCCTCGCGGGGGTTTCTCCGGGCAGCAGTTCGAGCTGGTCTTCGCTCGGGATGCGGCCGCGCCGGTGGCGCAGGCGCTCGATCTCCTCGCGGAATGCCTCGACATCCTGGAAATGCCGGTACACCGAGGCGTAGCGCACGTAGGCCACCTCGTCGAGCTTGTGCAGCTCCTCCATGACGACCTCGCCGATCATGCGCGAGGTGACCTCGCGCTCGCCGAGGCTGCGCAGCTTGCGCGTGATGTGGCCGACGGCCTCCTCGATGGACTCGCGCGACACCGGGCGTTTCTCCAGCGCCTTCAGCATGCCGCCGCGCAGCTTGGCCTCGTCGAACGGCACGCGGCGCTCGTCGCTCTTGACCACCAGCGGCATGACCAGCTCCGCCGTCTCGAACGTGGTGAAGCGCTCACCACACTCGAGGCACTCGCGGCGCCGGCGGATCTGCGCCCCCTCGGCGGCCAGCCGCGAGTCGTTGACCTTGGTTTCCGGATGCGCGCAGAAGGGACAGTGCATGGCCTGTCCTCAGTGGTCGGAGCCCCGCGTCAGGGCGTGCATTTCTCAAGGACCATAGACCGGGTACCGCCGGCACAGGTCGGACACCGCGGTGCGCGTCTTCTCGATCGCCGCTTCGCTGCCGTTGGCGTCGAGCACGTCGGCGATCCAGTCGGCGATCTGCTCGAACTCGCGCTCCTTGAAGCCGCGCGTGGTGCCGGCCGGCGTGCCGATGCGGATGCCGCTGGTCACCATCGGCGGGCGCGGATCGTTCGGCACGGCGTTCTTGTTCACGGTGATGTGCGCCTTGCCGAGCGCCGCGTCGGCGTCCTTGCCGGTGATGGCCTTGTCAGACAGGTCCAGCAGGAACAGGTGATTGTCGGTGCCGCCGCAGACGATCTTGTAGCCGCGCTTCTGCAGTCTCGCGCACATGGCCTTGGCGTTCGCGACCACCTGCTTCTGGTAGTCCTTGAATTCGGGCTGCAGCGCCTCGAGCAGCGCCACGGCCTTGGCGGCGATGATGTGCATCAGCGGTCCGCCCTGCGTGCCGGGGAACACCAGCGAGTTGAGCTTCTTCGTGATGGCGTCGTTGGCGCGCGCCAGGATCAGGCCGCCGCGCGGACCGCGCAGCGTCTTGTGCGTGGTCGTGGTGACCACGTCGGCGAACGGGATCGGGTTCGGGTAGACGCCCGCGGCGACCAGGCCCGCGACGTGCGCCATGTCCACCATGAGGTACGCGCCGACCGAATCGGCGATCTCGCGAAAGCGCTTGAAGTCGAGCACGCGCGAATACGCGGAGAAACCGGCGACGACCATCTTCGGCTTCTCGGCCAGCGCCTGGGCGGCGAGCGCGTCGTAGTCGATCTCGCCCGTGTCCGGGCGGATGCCGTACTGCACGGCGCGGAACAGCTTGCCGGAGAAATTCACCTTGGCGCCGTGCGTCAGGTGACCGCCGTGATCGAGGCTCATGCCGAGGATGGTGTCGCCCGGGTTGATCAGCGCGAGATAGGCCGCGGCGTTGGCCTGCGAGCCGGAGTGCGGCTGCACGTTGGCGTAGTCGGCGCCGAAGAGTTTCTTTGCGCGATCGATGGCGAGCTGCTCGGCGATGTCGACGAACTCGCAGCCGCCGTAGTAGCGCTTGCCCGGATAGCCTTCGGCGTACTTGTTGGTGAGCACCGAGCCCTGCGCCTCCAGCACGCGCGGGCTGGCGTAGTTTTCCGAGGCGATCAGCTCGATGTGATCTTCCTGGCGCTGGCGTTCGGCATTGATGGCGGCATCGAGTTCGGGATCGAAACTTCCCACGGTCATCGCGGTTCGGAACATGGATTGGGCCTCGGCAGGGTCATTGCGGGGGCCGCGAATTGTAACGGCCGGGGGTGGTGCCGGGCACCAATTCTCGTAATTCGGCCCGACCGAACCACCAATCCCACGGCATGCCTGGCCGAATTACGAGATTTGGTGCCCGGCACCACCCCGCAGCTACATCAACCCTTCCACGACGCCGGACCAGGCCCGCGCGAGGTTGATGCGGTTGTAGCCGCCTCCGCCGGTGCCGAGCACGCGACCGTGTCCGAGCGCCTCGGCGAACTGCGCGAGATCCCGGGCCGCACGGTGGTGCGACTCCGGGCTGAACCGCATGTGCGTGATCGGATCGCCCCCGATGCTGTCGGCGCCGGCCTGCAGCAGGATGAACTCCGGTTCGTGCTTGCGCAGGTGCGCCAGCACACGTGGCCACTCGGCCTCGAACACCGCATCGTCGGAGCCCGGCGGCACGGGAATGTTGAGCTTCGATCCGGCCGCGGCGCCGAGTCCGGTCTCGTCCGCCCGCCCCGTTCCCGGATACAGGTAGCGGCCATCCTCGTGGATGTCCGCGAAGATCAGGTCCGGATCTTTCTCGAACCCGTAGTAGACGCCGTCGCCGTGGTGCGCATCGATGTCGACATACGCGATGCGCTTCAGGCCATGCTCGCGACGGAGCATCTCCACCGCCACGCCGCAATCGTTGAACACGCAGAAGCCGGCAGCGCCGCCACGGGCGGCATGATGCAGCCCCGCGATCGGCACGAAGGCGCGACGCACGCGCCCCGCCATGATCTCCTCCGCCGCGAGCAGCGTCGCACCGACCACGTCGGCGGCCGCCTCGTAGACGCCGCGCCACGCCGGCGTGTCGCCGGCATCGAGATAGCCCTCGCCGGTGCGCGAGCGCTCCGCGACCAGTGCCACGTATTCCCTGGTGTGGAAGGACTCGAGTTCCGCGCGCGTGGCCGCCCGCGTCTCCAGCAGGCGCACCCGCTTGTCGAGACCGCGCGCGGAGAACTCCGCGATGAAGGCCGCGTGGCGATCCGGCCCGAACGGATGGCCGTCCGGAAAGCCATAGCGCGCCAGGCGCTCGCCCGCCACCACCAGGACCGATGAGGCTGCTGTGGACAGAGTTCGTGCTCCCCGACACGCCG
>DASTHJ010000559.1:0-4528 GCA_035718265.1 Steroidobacteraceae bacterium
TTGGCTCGCCTGCCCACCTTTGCTCGCACAGGGCTTATCCCCACTTTTCTCACCCGGCACCTCTTGATACGGATCTACCGGTGGGTTCAGGGGCCCGGGCGTGTCGACGTGCGTGGAGTCGATCTCGATGAAGTCGTGCGACTTGCGCAGGAACGCCGTGCCGCGCAGATCGGTGATCTCGGATATCTTCGCGCCGCCGGCCAGGCGATGCGCGATCTCGACGATCTGCCGCTCGGCGTTGCCGTACACCAGCAGGTCCGCCTTCGCGTCCAGCAGGATGGAGCGCCGCACTTTCTCGCTCCAGTAATCGAAATGCGCGATGCGCCGCAGCGACGCCTCGATGCCGCCGATCACGATGGGCACGTCCCGAAACGCCTCGCGCGCGCGCTGCGCATACACGACCACGCTGCGATCCGGACGCTTCCCGCCGACACCTCCGGCCGTGTAGGCGTCATCGCTGCGAATCCGCTTGTCCGAGGTGTAGCGGTTCACCATCGAGTCCATGTTCCCGGCGGTGACGCCGAAGAACAGGTTCGGACGGCCCAACTGTCTGAAGGCCTCCGCGCTCTGCCAGTCCGGCTGCGCGATGATGCCGACGCGAAAGCCCTGCGCCTCGAGCAGCCGCCCGATGATGGCCATGCCGAAGCTCGGGTGATCGACGTACGCATCGCCGGTCACGATGATGACGTCGCAGGAATCCCAGCCGAGCTGCTCCATTTCGGCGCGTGACATCGGCAGGAACGGCGCCACGCCGAAGCGTGCGGCCCAATGCTTGCGGTAGCTGGTGAGATCCTTGGCAACGGCGGGCATCGATCGACTCCGAAGCGGCAATGGAGTCGGACCCGGACTGCGGAAGGCTCGTGACACACCATCTATATGTGTCGCCGCCGCAAGGCACGAATCGCGCCGGAACTTACGCCGGCCAACTCCATTCCTGGTGAACAGGTTTCCCCGAGGGTCGGACCTGTCATGGATCGGGCCCTACTGCCAGAGGCTGGATGGGCCGTGAGTGTAGGCAGGCACGGCTGGAAGTCAAAAAAGCAGTGAATCAGGCCGCGAGGCACGCAATCGCCTTGGCGGCGGGCCTCACCGCGCCCGCTTGATCGGCGCGAACACGCTGAGCAGCAACCAGCCCGGAAAGGCGCGCCGCACCTCGCTGGCGCCTTCGACGCGCAGCCGGCCGTTGCGGATCTCCTCGCGCAGCGGCCGGATGCCGCGCCACACCTCCGCCATGGTGCGCACCCGCGTCACCACGCGCACCGTCGGCTCGAAGCCAGGGTCCTTCAGACACACGTCGACGCTGCCGTCCTCGTGCATCAGCCAGAAGCGGCGCTGCCTGGCGGGAGCGTCGGTGAATTCGATCTCGATGACGGTGCGCCCGGGCGGCATGGCGGCGGTGTCGAGTCGGCGATGCATCGCCCAGACCAGCCAGCCCGCGTCCAGGTCCGCGGGGCGGATGTCGCGCGCCCAGCGCTGGCCCCACTGGCCGATGGCGCCGATGACGGCGCGCAGTTCCTCGCCGGCGGTGGTGAGCTGGTAGCTGGCGCCGCGCGCGGCATCGCCCGGCTTGCGCTCCACGATGCCGGCGGCTTCGAGCGTGCGCAGCCGGTCCTTGAGCAGCGTCGCCGACAGCCGCGGCACGCCGCGGCGGATGTCGTTGAAGCGGCGCGAGCCCGCGAGCAGCTCGCGGATCACCAGCAGTGTCCAGCGCTCGGCCAGCACCTCGGACGACAGCGCGACGGGACAGAACTGGCCGTAGGTCTGGCGCATGGGGCGCCAGCATTGCGCCGCGCCGGACTTTCGGCAAGCAACCTTGCGGTCCAGATTTCGGACTGGCTGCCACGGCGCGGCGGCGCGCAGACTCGGGCGAAACGCTGCACCCGGAGCACCGCCATGGGCACTGATGACGCCTTCGACCACGCGCGCCGGTCACTGCTGTTGACGGGTTGTGTCGCCGCCGCGGCGAGCGCGGTGCGCGCGCAGGCGTCCCGGCCGGCGCACATGCCGCGCAAGTTCGATGCCGGGCGCTTCGTCGAGGATTGCAAGGCCGCGGCATCCGGGAGTGACGCGCAGCGCGCCGTCCAGGAGGTGATGCAGCGCGCGCTTGCCGATCGCGACTCCGTGCTGGCCGGTCTCGGCGCGCCCACGAAGGGTGGGCTTCGCGCGCTGCATCAATCGCCGGAGCTGACCATTTTGAACATCGTCTGGTCGCCGCTCATGCAGCTGCTGCCGCACGAGCACAACATGTGGGCGCTGATCGGCATCTACACGGGGCGCGAGGACAACATCTTCTGGCGCCGCGGCGCGGGTAGATTGACGGCGGTCGGCGCGATGGCGCTGTCGGCGGGCAGCGTCACGCCGCTGCCGCACGAGGTCATCCACTCGGTCAACAATCCGATCGAGAAGCTGACGGGCGCCATCCACATCTACGGCGGCGACTTCTTCAAGGTGCATCGCAGCGAGTGGAACCCGGAGACGCTCGAGGAGCGCGACTGGGACATCCGCGGGGCGGTGCGCAATTTCGAGCAGTCGAATGCGCGGTTCTTTGGGGGTGCAAATTGTACGACGTCGTCCGCCTGAATCAGGATAGTTCCGCTGCGCTTGGCGAAAATCTGCGGCGAACAGCGGCAGCGAATAACAGCATGGCGACGATGGTCATCAGGATGAGCAGGAGCGGCTTGAACACCTTGCCGTCGACGTGTTCGTTGAGCGTCAGGTATTCGCTCAATCCCCAATACGTCACGACGGTGCAGGCGCCGATGCACAGCGACACCAATCCGTAGGACAGTCCCTCCGTCCAGCGCCACCGCAGCGCCAGTCCGGCGGCGGCCAACGCGCATGCCGTTGTGAGTGCGCCGCCGAATGCCAACGACATCGGGTCACCATTCGCGATCACAAAAGCCAGGCAAATGACCGCGCACAGCAGTATCCACACGATGGCGACAGCCGTCCGCACATCTACGGATCGCAACGAGTCGGCCGGGTTCGCAAGTACACGGGCCGGGGTGGCGATCGCGGACCGTCTGCGAAGACGCTGCGTGATCGGCATCGGCAAGAGCAACAGCAGCATCCCTGCAAGCGCAATCTGTACGCGCGTATCGAGGACACCGATTGGCAGCAGAAGCTGCAACACCGTGAGGCTCATGTACCGATTCAACCGGCGGCCACCACCGAACACCAGATCGTTCGTATAAAGCTGCCCATCCATCAGCTTCAATGCGGAGTGCGAGCAGCCGGGCAGAACGTGCAGCCCCGACCGTAATGTGTGCGCGATTGGAAAGACGAAAGTCTCGCCCACCCTGAAGTCTTCGAGACTGAAGGATCGATAACACATGAAATCCGTGGTTATCCGGATTTCGCCGGCAACGTCTCCTTTCAATCTCTTGATGACTTTCACCTTGATGGGGTCCGGATATATGAATCCATCCGTCGAGCCGGAATCCATTCCCGTCGACGACCTGCCCTCCACGCGTCCGACCACGACGATTTCCGCCTCGGTCAGGGCCGTTCCGATTCCCATGATTCCAAAACAGGAGCAAGCGAATGCCGGAGCGGACGAGATTCCCAGCGCCAGCGGGAACGCCATCAGGATCCATGCCGGGGGCAGCCGCTGCACGGGCTACTCTTTTCCAACTACCATTTTCGTCAGCAGCACGTTGTCATCGACGCGCCAGACCTTGATCACGTGCTTGCCGGCGGTGATGCCCGGGAATTTCGCCTCGAGCGCGAAATCGTTGTCGATCACGGCCTGCGACCAGTCGCGCATTTCCTGCGTCGTGGGCGGGCCGGGTGAAGGTGTGAGCCGCATCGACAGCGTCTGCATCGGGCCGTCGTCCATCGACACGCCGATGCGCACGTCCACGCCGCCGCCGGTATTCAGTGTGGGCAACAGGTGCAGCGCGATGCCCACGTCGCCGGGCGTCTCCACGGTCAAGTCGTACTCGAGGTAAATCCCGTCGGACCGCGAGGTCGCGGGACGTCCCTGTGGCAGCGCCATGACGGCACCCAGGCCGCGGCCGAGGTTCGCGATCGGGCGCCACGAAAGACCCTTGCCTGCATGCGCGCGCGCGAAGCGCGTCGCTTCGATCACCAACCTCGCCGGGCTCGATTCGTCGGCGACCGGCGCGAACAGCACTTCCGGCGGCTCGCCGGATGCCGGCACGCGTTTGACCTCGGGCATCAAGTCGCGGTCGGGCTGCTGCCAGGTGGTGTAGCCGATGTGGGTCTGCAGCATCATGCCGTCCCACTTGTAACCATTGAGCGCGTGGTACTGCGCCGCGATCTCGTGGTCACGCTTGAAGGCTGCCTCGGCGCGATCGGCGAACAAATTGGCGCGAGGATCGTTGGCCGCCGCCAGCCGCCGGTTCCAGGCCACGGCGTAGTAGAGCTGGTAGAGATTGCCGAGCGCGGTGATCGGATGCTCGACGAGCTGGAAGAATGCGTCGCGCTGCGCCGGCAGCAGGTGCGAGCGCACCTGCAGCAGGTCGCCGACCAGGTCCTGCCAGCGCGCCATCAACGCGCCGAACTC
>DASTHJ010000560.1:0-4679 GCA_035718265.1 Steroidobacteraceae bacterium
TGGTTCTGGGTCTTCGACAGCCTGACCTGGTTCTCGAGGATGGCGCCGATGCTGGCGCGATGCATGCCGGCGGTGGAAATGCGCATGGCCTACCTCCGCACCGCGTTGATCAGCGTGTCGAACATCTGGTTGGCGGCGGCAATGATCTGCGCGGCGGCCTGGTAGGCCTGCTGGTAGCGCAGCATGTTGGCCGCCTCCTCGTCGAGGTTGACGCCCGAGACCGCATCGCGCGCCGCGAGGTCGCTCTCGTTGACCGAGGCCTCCGCGTCGCGGCTCATCTGCGCGGCGCGCGTCTGCAAGCCAAGATTGCCGGTCATGCGTTCCACGGCGGCGGCCACCGAGACCGTGCCACTCTCGATGACGCCGGATTTCATGGCGTCGGCCAGCGCGAACGCGTTGCGGTTGTCGCCGACCGCGCCGGTATTGCTGCGCACGGTGAAGGTGTCGCCCGTGGCAGGCGCGCCGCTGATCTGCACGCGCCAGCCGTTGACGTCGATGTCGCCACCGGGCGTGAACGGCTGGTCGGCGCCGCCGTTCACCGAGTACGTCGTGGCCGAAGTGAACACGATGTCGACGGGCGCGAGCGTGGTCGCGCCCGGCGTGAGTACGTCGGCCTGGCTGATGCTGCCGGTGCCGGTGTTGGCGGCGGCGCCCGCGGTGCGCAGCGCTGCGGCGGCGGCGACCTTGCCCGGATCCGTGATCGCCACGCCGAAGCCCGGGATGGCGTCGCGCGTCGGATGGATGACGAACTGGTCGCCATCGGCGACCCCTGGATCCACGACCACGGACAGGCCGTCGAACAGCAGCGGATCCGCGTTCGTGCCGGTTCCGGTGAACGTGACCGAGGCGCCGGTATCCTGGTGACGGACGGTGTATCCCGTGGCCGTGCGCGTGACCACGTAGTCCTTGGTGGTGATCGCGCCCAGATCGACGCGCGTGGCCGTGGCCATGGCGGTCGAACCGTTGGTGGTCGCGGGCACGACGCTGGCCGCGCCCACGTTGAAGAACGCGCCGCCCAGCGCGCCGCCGAGGTCCATGCCCTTGGCGTGCTGCGCGTTGACCTGCGAAGCCACGGCCAGCGTGATGCGGCCGAGTTCATTGCGGGCCGGATCCAGCATCTGCCGGCGCCAGTCCAGCAGCCCGCCGAGCTCGCCGCCGGAGACGCTGCGCGAGATGTCGACGGTGCCCGAGGGCGTCTGCAGCGCGAGCTGCAGGCGCTCCGCGTCGAGCGGGTCCTTGGCCGTGGTGATCTGCGAAGCGGTGGTGCCGAGCACCAGCGGCTGCCCGGTGCCGATGAATACGTTGAGCGTGGATTCGCCCTCGGCGACCACGGTGAGGCCGATCTTCTGCGACAGCTGGTCGATGAGCCGGTCGCGCTGGTCGAGCAGGTCGTTCGGCGCCTGGCCGGTCTGCTGGAGCGTGGTGGTGATGTCGCCGTTGAGCTTGGCGATGCCGTTCGCGAGCACGTTGATCTCGCCGGCCTCGCCGACCAGCTGCGAATCCACGTCCGCGGACATGGCGCGCAACCGCGTGTCGTAACCCTTGAGACGTTCGACCAGCGCATTGCCTTCGGCCAGCAGCACCTGGCGCGCCGAGATCGAGCTGGGGGTGCTCGACACTTCGTTGATCGCGTCGGTGAAGCTCTGCAGCGAGGCGCCCAGGCCGTTCTCGGTGTCGCCGAGCAGCGTGTCGAGTCGGCCCGCCTGCGCGGCATAGGTATCGAGGCGCGCCAGGTTGGCGCTCGAGCTGCGCGCCTGTTGCGAGAGGAACTGGTCGTAGACGCGACGCACGGACACCGCGTCCACGCCGCTGCCGATCCAGTTGGAGCCGTAGGCCTGCGGTGGGCGCGTGGCGAATTCGACGCGCTGCCGGGTGTAACCCTCCGTCGAGACGTTCGCGATGTTGTGGGCGGTGGTATCCAGCGCGCGCTGCAAGGCGCGCAGGCTGGACAGGCCCGTCCCGAGCATGTCAGGCATTCGTCAGCTCCTGCGCAGGTATCGGCGCACCGTCGGCGGACTTGAAAGGATTCACATCCGCGGCAGCGATTTGCCGGAAGACGGACTCGAGCTTGCTGGCATATTCGGGATCGGTGGCGTATCCGCCGCGCTGCAGTGCAGTCGCGAAGGCGTGCACGTCCGAGCCGGTGCCGAGCGCCTCGGCATAGCGCGGCGCGCGCAGCACGCGAACATAATCCGCGACGTTTTCCGCGAGCGACCCGTAGGCGCGGAACCGGGCCTGCTCGGTGCCCGCGACGCCCGCGGTGAATTCCGTGGTGGCGGAGCCCACGCTCGCCCCGCGCCAGCCGGCGCCGGCCTTGATGCCGAAGTAGTTGTGGCTCGACGCGCCGGCATCCGCCGGCAGCGAGGTGCCCCAGCCGGTTTCGAGCGCGGCCTGCGCGACGATGGCGCGCGCGTCCACGCCGAGCTCGCGCGCCGCGGCCTGCGCCTGCGGCAGCAGCTCTTCGATGAACCTGCGCTTCTGTTCGGGCCTGGCGCTGCCGGCGGCGCCGGCCTCGTCCCTGCCTGGAACGACGGCACCGGCACCCGTTTCCTGCCCGCCCTGGCTCAGCTGGCGGATCAGCATCTCGGCGAGGCCGATGCCGCGACCCTGCGAAAGCTGCATGGCGAGCTGGTCGTCCATCATGCCCTGGTACATGTCGACCTGGTCGCTGCCGAACATCGCGTCGCCGAAGCTCGCCTTGCGCATGCTGTCGAGCATCATCTTGGTGAAGATGCTCTCGAACTGGCGCGCGACCTCGCGCAGCGTGTGCGGATCGTTGGCCTGCGCACCACGGCGCAGCGCGGCGAACTGGCGGAAATCGGTGGCGCTCGGCGCGTTCGCCCGCTCGCGGGCCGCCAGTGGATTGAGCGATGGATCGATCTTGAGCGCCATGAGCCGCTAGATGACGATCAGCTCGGCGCGCAGCGCGCCGGATTCCTTGAGGGCTTCGAGGATGGCCACGAGGTCGCCGGGCGCGGCGCCCACCTGGTTCACCGCGCGCACGATGTCGTTGAGATCCACGCCGGCGTCGAACACGAACATGCGCGCCTTCGGCTGATCCACCGACACGCTGCTCTCGGGCACGACCACGGTCTCGCCGCGACTGAATTCATTCGGCTGGCTCACCGAGGCGCGCTCGGTGATGGTCACCGTCAGCGAGCCGTGCGACACGGCCGCCGGCATGACGCGCACGTGCGAGCCGATCACCACGGTGCCGGTGCGCGAGTTCACGATGACGCGCGCCGGCGCGTCGCCGGGCTCGATCTCGATCTGCTCGAGCGTGGCCAGATAGGCGATGCGCTGATTGGGGTCGGCCGGCGCGGCCACGCGCACCGACACGCCGTCGATGGCCTGCGCGGTGTCCGCGCCCAGCAGCCTGTTGATGCCCTCGACCAGGCGCGAGGAAGTCGTGAAGTCCGGAGTGTGCAGGTTCAGCGTGACGAACGGCGTCTGGTCGAAGCCGGTCGGCACCGCGCGCTCGACGGTGGCGCCGTTCGGCACGCGTCCCGACGAGGGCACGTTGACCGCGATGCGCGAGCCGTCCTTGCCGGAGACACCGAAGCCGCTGACCACGAGGCTGCCCTGCGCCATGGCATACACCTGGCCGTCCGCGCCGCGCAGCGGCGTCAGGATCAGCTGGCCACCGCGCAGCGATCCGGCGTTGCCGATCGAAGCGACCGTGACGTCGATGGCCTGCCCCGGCTTGGCGAACGGCGGCAGGTCTGCAGTCACGGTGACCGCGGCCACGTTCTTGAGCTGCGGATTCGTGCCCGGCGGAATGGTGACGCCGTAGCGCGCCAGCATGTTCTTGATGCTCTGGAGCGTGAACGGCGTCTGGCTGGTCTGGTCGCCGGTACCGTCGAGGCCCACGACCAGGCCATAGCCGACGAGCTGGTTGTTGCGCACGCCCTGCACCGAGGCAAGGTCCTTGACGCGCTCGGCGTGCGCCACCTTCGCCAGCGCGAACGCCAGCGCGAAGCCGCACAACACGATCCGGAATCCGTCGAAACAGCGTCGCATGGGTGTCTCAGAAAGGAGTGAGCGGTGAATTGAAGAAGCGATACAGCCAGCCGGGCTTGCTGGCGTTCGCCACCGTGCCCTGCCCGCCGTAGGAAATGTATGCGTCGGCGACCTTCCACGAGACCACCGAGTTGTCGGGCGCGATGTCCGCCGGGCGCACGATACCCTGCACGCGCACGAATTCACGGCCGGAGTTGATCGTGATCCACTTCTGGCCACGCACCAGCAGGTTGCCGTTCGCGAAGCGCTTCGCCACGGTCACGCTGATGGCGCCGTCGAGCGCGTTGCTCTGCTTGCTGGCGCCGTTGCCATTGAAGCTCGAGTCGTTGCCCAGCGAGTTGTCGAGCACGGGCGTGCCGTTCACCGTGACCGGCCGGCCGAACAGCGTCGGGCCCGTCAGGCTCGCCTCGCTGCTCTTGCTGGTATTGGTGCTGACCGACTTCTCGGCGTTGGTGCTCTCCTCGAGCCGGATGGTGAGCGTGTCACCGACGTTGCGCGCGGTCACGTTCTCCCACAGCGACACTTCCGTGCCCTGCGCATAGATGGCGCCGGCCGTGGTGCCCTGCCCCGGCGCCTCGGCCGGCCAGGTGGCATCGAAATCGCGGCCGGCGTCTTCCTGCAGCACCGTGCAGCCCGTGGTGAGCACGGCCGCGGCGACC
>DASTHJ010000561.1:0-2011 GCA_035718265.1 Steroidobacteraceae bacterium
CTGCGCCATGAGGATGGTCGAGTATCCGTAGCCGCAACCCACGTCGGCGACGCGGATGCCGGCCTTGAGGCGCGTTTCGACACCGTCCAGCGAGGGAATCCACTGCTGCACCAGGTTGCCGATGTAGCCCGGGCGGAAGAAGCGCGCGCAGCCATGGAATACTCCCTGGTCGTGCTCGTGCCAGCCGATGCCTTCGCCGGTGAGGAAGGCCTGCTTGAGACGCTCGACCGCGCGTCCCGCGGACAAGGCGACCTGGAAACCGCCCACCACGAAGGCGGGGCTTTCCTCCTCGGCGAACATCATCGCCTGCTCGGGCGTGAACTGGTAACGACCGCTGTCGGCGAGGTATTGCACGAAGCCGGAGGCCGCGTGCGCATTGAGCCACTCGCGCACATACCGCTCGGCGGTGTGCGTGCGCCGCGCCAGTTCGGTCGAGCTCTGCGCGCCACCCGACGCCAGCGCACGGTACAGGCCGAGCTCGTCGCCGATCATCACCAGGGTGGCCAGCGAAGTCGCACCGACGTCGTTGATCGCGCGGCCTAACAGATCTTGCAGCGAATTCTCGTCGACGGCCGGTGTGGCAGGACGTTCTTTCGGGGATTGGGCTTGCATGTGAACTCCTCTGATTGCGAGGAACGCAATCATCCGGGCACCATGCGCGCCGCGATTGACCGATCTGCCGGGAAATTTTGCCGATGGATGCCTTGTCCGAGTTGCTGCGTGTCGTGAAGCTGTCGGGCGCGCTGTTCTACAAGTCGCGCTGCACCTCGCCGTGGTGCCTGGATGCACCGAGCTCGACGATGTTCGTGCCGTACGTGGCGCCACAGGCCACGCACGTCATTGAATTCCATCACATCAGCGAAGGGCGGGCATACGTGCGCGTGGGCGAGGAGACCACGCCGCTCGAAGCCGGCGACATCGTCATGATGCCGCACGGCGATGCACACCAGATGGGCAACGGCAAAGGGGGCAGCTCCATCGACGGCCAGGCCGCCTTGCCCGCGCTCATCTCCGGCAAGCTCACGCTCGCGTCCTTCGGCGGCGGCGGCGAGGAAACCGGCCTGGTGTGCGGATACCTCGCCTGCGACAAGCAATTGCTCAAGCCGGTGCTCGCCGGTCTGCCGCGCGTCTTGCGTGTCAACCTGCGCGTCGACAAGTCCGGCGAGTGGTTCGAGAACACGCTGCGGCATGCCGTGGAGCAGGCGGCCAACGCCGCACCCGGCAGCGCCGTGTTCGTCGCGCATCTCGCCGAGGCGCTGTTCGCGGACGTGTTGCGCCGCTACCTGGCATCGCTGCCGGAGACCCGCACCGGCTGGCTGGCGGCCGCGGGCGACGCGGCCGTGAGCCGCGCGCTCGGCGCGCTGCATCGCCGGCCGGCGCGCGCCTGGACGCTCGAGGATCTGTCGCGCGAAGTCGGTGTGTCACGTTCGGTGCTGAACGAACGGTTCACGCGTTATCTCGGGGTCGCACCCATGGGTTATCTCACCGAGTGGCGTCTCGAGCTCGGCGCGGAAGCGCTGCGCACGGGCCATCGCAGCGTCCAGAGCATCGCGCTCGACGTCGGCTACGAATCCGAAGCCGCGTTCAACCGCGCCTTCAAGCGGCGATTCGCGATGCCGCCGGCGCGTTATCGGCGCGAGTCGCGCTACCAGACACATGGCGCGGGCATTCGAAAGCCCGGGTCGCGCGCGGCCACGAAGCTGACATAAAAAGTCGCGAATCGGTACGAACGCATCCGTTTCTCCGCTTTGCACGCGTCGAGTTGTATGCTCGCGGCACAACGAACCCAAGCGAAGGGACGGATCCATGCGCTCGACAGGTCTCGCCAGGATGGCGCTCGCCGCCATGGCATTGTTCGCCAGCGGCTTCGCGGCCGCGCAGGCGGTGCGCTTCAGCGAACTCCACTACGACAACGCCGGCACCGATGCCGGTGAAGCCATCGAGATCTCCGGGCCCGCCGGTACGGACCTCACCGGCTGGAGCGTGCTGCTGTACAACGGCAATGACGGCC
>DASTHJ010000562.1:0-22411 GCA_035718265.1 Steroidobacteraceae bacterium
GATCGGCGGGCGCATCGTGCCGGCGTTCACCGCCAACGCCTTGCGCCGGCACGGCGGCGAACCCGACCTGGTGACGCGCGCGTGGCTGGAATACGTGGTGATCGGCCTGATGGTCGCGATTGCCGTCGTCGACGTGTTCGCGCCCAACGGCGTCGCGAGCGGCGTGCTCGCCGCGCTCGCGGCGCTCGCGCATGCGGGGCGGCTCGCCGGCTGGCGCAGCTTCCGCACGCGCGGCGAACCCATCCTGTGGATCCTGCACGTGGCCTACGCCTGGCTGCCGGTGGGCCTGGCGCTCAAGGCATGCGCCTTGCTCGGCGATGCGGCGTGGGCTTCGAAGTGGCTGCCCGCGCTGGCCACCGGCGTCATCGCCGGCATGATCCTCGCGGTGATGACACGCGTGGCGCTGGGACACACCGGCCGTCCGCTGGTCGTGGCGCGGCCGATATCCATCGCCTACCTGTTGCTGATGTTCACCGCGCTGCTGCGCACCTTCGGCCTCGCGCTGTTTCCCGCGCACTATCTACTGACGCTGGAAGTGGCGGCGCTCACCTGGATGGCGAGCTTCGGCATTTTCCTCGTGGTGTACGCACCGATCCTGTGCCGGCCGCGGGCCGATGGCCGTCCGGGGTGAGCGCGATCCGGATTCACTTCGCCGCGTAGGCGGCGCACCAGCCCTTGGCGTGTACCGCGCCCTTGCCGACGAACAGTGCGCAGGGTCCCCACTCGGCATCACGGGACGCCTGGAAATAGCGGCAACCCGCGCAGACCTGCGTGGGGGAGTGCTGCGGATATTTCTTGCGGTCCACCTGCGTCGTGTCCTTGCGATAACCCAGCGCCGCCGCGGCCGGATCGGCCTCGTCCAGCTGCCGGGGTTCGGCCGCCGTGGCAGATCGACTCTGCAGCAAGGAGGCGGCGGCCGGGGTCAGCGCCGCGGCGGCCGTGAGCCGCAGGAACCAGCGCCTCGTCGCATCGGTGGGACGTGTCATGGTGAGTCCTCCTGTCCGTGTCCAGGGTGCGAAGCATCCGGCACGCGGCAAGGTGTCGCGGTCGCCGGATCGGCGCAGCGCACTTCCTCCGGCGTGTCGCCCGGACCCTGCGGCCACCAGGGAATGCCCATGACTCCACGCGGCGTGTTGGCGCATCCGCTCATCAGCGTCGCGAGCAACGTGCTTGCGAGCACGCGCAACATGGAGTTCCTCATATCCGCTCTCCTGCCCAGGGCCGGCTAGAAGTTGAATTCCAGCCCGAGCACGAAGCCCGATGCCTCGTCGTTGTACAGCTCGCGCTGGTCCTCGAACACGATGTTCTGCACGCGTGGCGAGAAGCTCAGCCAGAAGTCGACGTTCATCGCCGGATACCACAGGAAGGTGATGCCGTAGTTTGGCTTGGTGTACGTGTCGCGCTTCAGACCCGCGGGCGTGGTGTATTCGTACTTCAGGTGATCGCGCAGGAACAGCTCGACGCCATAGGTGCGCTGGTAGAAATAACGCAGGTAGGCGCCGTACTGCGTGTCTTCCACCTTGCCGCCGCTGTCGAAGTCCTGCGTCATCGTGAGCAGCGTGGCCGCGGCGTACCAGGTGTGCGAGCCGCGGTCGGCCGCGGAGTGTTCCAGCGACAGCCGGAAGGAATCGAAGTTGCGCACGTGCTCGACCGGCGCGTTCACGATTACGTCGCCCGGCGTATTGCTGATCGACAGGTTCTGGTCCGTGACGCCTGGCGGGCAATCCTCGGGGCACAGGAAGCTGTCCTTGGTGCGCGTCATGATCGACGGGAAGTCGTTGCCGCCGTAGTACTCGGCGATCAGCCACAGGTCGTTGCGCGTCTTGCGGAACCAGTCGTACGAGACGTTGGCGTAGAAGTTGTTGCCGTCCGACCAGTTGGTGTTGTCGGCGCCGGTCACGCCGGCGACCTGGAAGTACCAGCGGTCGTCGTAGAACAGGAAGGCGCTGAGGTTCGCCATGTCCATCGATCGGCCGACGCCACCCTGGCCGTTGCTCCACAGGTCCGGCAGCGGCAGCGGGTACTGGAATTGCGGGCCGACGTTCGGGTGCTCGTTGCCCACCGAGAAGCCGAAGAAGGAGTTCTTGCCGAAATCCCACGCGGCGTTGATGCGATATTCGTCGTAGGCGAAGAAGTTCACGCCGGTCTGCTCGTTCTGCCGGCCGGGCGTCACCGAGCGCAGCGAGTTGTTGCCGAGGTAGCCGATCTCCGTCCAGACACCGAGCCAGTCGGTGATCGCGCCGCTGAAGAACAGGCTCATGCGGTTGATCGGCGAGGAGCGTGTGTCGAGCGACTTGCCGGAGGCATCCTCGCCGCCGCGGGCGATCTCGGAGATCAGGCGCGCCGAGAAGAAGTCCGTCCAGTTGAGCGCGAGGTAGTCGCCGCCGTACTTGTCCTGCTCGTTGTCGTTGGCGGTGTCGCCTTCGGCGTGCAGTCGCTCGCGCACATAGGGATTCTGGTAGCCACGCATCGCGAACAGCCGCCCGGTGCGCGTGAAGTTGGGCACGATGTTGTAGGTGCCGATGTGGCAGGAATTGCAGTTCATGCCGGTCTGGCGCGCGAACGCCGCCACCGCGTGGGCCTCGGTGCTCGCGCCGAACTGGAAGCCGAAGAACAAGGCGCTGCACACCAGCAGCCGCTGCATCACGGTGGTCATGGGTTCTCTCCCTCCTGCTGCTGCAGGACGGTCTTGAGGAATTGCGCGAGACCCAACGCATCCGGCACCAGACCCGCATCGAAGGCGGGCATGTTCGGATAGGCATCGTCGTAAACCCGCTGCTGGCCGCCGCGTCCGTGGCGGATGATGCTCATCAGGAATTCCGCCGGCGCGTTGATGACCAGCGGATTGCCGCGCAGCGGTGGACCCAGGGATGGCGACTTGTCGCGCGTACCTTCGCCGTTCGCACCGTGACAGGTGGCGCAGCGCAGCTTGTAGTAGCCGGCGGCGTCGACGTCGGTGGCCGCCGCCGCGGTGGCGAGGCACAGGCCCGCCGACATCAGCAGCGGGGTGAATAGTTTGGAGCGCCTGAATCGGGACATTTGTCAGCCCTCCGTCGTGACCGCGGAGCGCGGTCGTGGGGCGCAGCCTAGTGACGGCCGCTCGATCGGACCAAACGATAAATATCGGTTGCAGGCATCGAAAAGTCCGATACCAGACAGACTTGCGGGAACGTCAAACTACTGGAGAATGGTCTGCCGCCGAGGAAATCCTCGCCATCTACCACCAGGAGTGCCGCGCCATGAGCGAAATCTTCCCCCGGTCCACGCGTGAGCTGGCCGCGAAACGGCGCGAGCTCTCGCCGGCAATTCACGCGGCATTCACCGAGTTCAGTACGCGCGTGTTCGCCGACGGCGCACTGCCCGTGAAGGTCAAGCAGCTGATCGCGGTGGCCGTGGCGCACGTGACGCAGTGCCTTTACTGCATTCGCAGTCACACCCGGGCCGCGCTGCGCAGCGGGGCGGAACCCCGGGAAATCATCGAGGCCATCTGGGTCGCGGCCGAGATGCGCGCGGGCGGTGCCTTCGCCCACTCGACGATCGCGCTCGACGAGATCGCCGCGACCGGACAGGCCGCGGCGCCGTCAGCCGCCGGGCATTGATTCGCTTTTCCCTAACGCCCAGCTCGGGTATTTCAAATTGATCGAAGCGACGCGGTGGACTAAAAGGGGGCGTAGAACGCCACGGAGAAGACGATGCGCTACCCACACGAATCAGCGCGTCTTGCGCAACTTCCCGACGACGCGCCCCTGCGGGTGCTGTGCCCCATCGATCTCGCGCGGCGCTCGCACGGCGCCGTGCATCGCGCGATCGCATTGGCCGGAGAGCTCGAGGCCAGCCTCACGCTGGTGCACGTGGCGCCGGCGGATGTCGGCGCCACGGCGCTGTCGAGCGTCGCCGCGCCGCGTGACGCGCGCGTGCACGCCGGCGAGTTCGTGCCGACCGTCGCGGGCATCGCGCGGGAATCCCGCACGGATCTCGTCGTTCTCGATGCGACGGAATCGAAGCGGCACGAACCGATGATCGACCCGGGCGCGGAGCAGCTCGCGCAGCTGGCGCGCTGCCCGGTGCTGATCGTCAGGCGCAAGTCCGCTGCGCAATACGCCGCCGTGCTGGTCGCCGCGGAGCATTCCGCGGTGTTCGACCGGGTCATCCGCGCGGCTTCCGCCCTGCGGCTGTTGCAGGGCGAGCCGGTGGCCATCATTCACGGCTTCGAATCCGGCCATGGCGGATTGCTGCATGGCGCCAGCCTGGACGCGGCCGCGGCGCGCCGCAACCTCGAGGAATGGGAGCGCGCGGCAGTGCGCAGGCTGCGGCGCGATCTCGACGATGCGGGCATCGTCAGCGATCACTTCCGGATGATGTTTCATCCATCCCGATCGAGGCGGCAAATGCAGAAGGAGGTCCGCCAGCTGAGGCCGGATCTCATCGTGGTCGCGACCGCCAACCTCCCGGCCCTGGAGCGCGTGATGCGACCGGCGGTGGGCAACGATGCGTTGCGGCGCAATCCCTGTGACATCCTGCTGGGGCCCCTGTGATCCGCATCAAGCGAACCTATGAGCCACGCGCGCGCGCAGACGGGCGGCGAATCCTCGTGGAGCGCCTCTGGCCGAGGGGCATGAAGAAGGGCGAGCTGCATGCGCACGCGTGGTTGAAGGACGTGGCGCCCAGCACGCAGCTGCGGCAGTGGTTCGGCCACGAGCCGCGGCGCTGGCCGGAATTCCGCCGTCGCTACAAGCTCGAACTGCGCGCCAACCCGGATGCCTGGGCACCCATTCTCGACGCCAGCCGGCGCGGCACCGTGACGCTGCTGTACAGCGCGCATGATGTCGAGCGCAACGGCGCGGTGGTGCTGCGCGAGTTCCTGATGCAGCGCCAGTCACGAGCGCGCCGGCCGTAGGCGCTACAACACCGATGGGCGTCGACAAGGAACCACGGGCCGCGCACGATTCCCGGCTTGCCGTCACTGGCACGGAGAATTTCATGGCGTCGAAAACCTCGCCGAACAGGTCCACTTCGCCGCAGCGGTTTCCGGTCCACATTCGCTCGATGGCGGGCGAGCTGCGTTCCGCGGAGCGCGATTACATCCGGCGCAAGCTCGGCATGAAACTCGGCAAACATGCCGGCGCCGTCGAGCGCTGCAGCGTTCGCCTGAAGGATGAAAACGGACCGCGCGGCGGCGTCGACCAGCTGTGCCGCATCAAGGTGGCCATGCGTGGCCTGCCGAGCGTCGTGTTCGAGAGCCGCAACGCGGTGCTGAAGGCGGCCGTGGATACCGCGTTGTCCGGAGTCGAGCGCGCAGTGCGCCGCACCGTGCAGCGGCGCCGCATGAAGCCGTTGCGCCGATCCGGCTGACCCGCGCCGGGTCCGCACGCCGTCACGCATCGGCGGGGCCGCCGATGTTCCCGGGCGCGCGGTTGTGTTACGAAGCCCGCACGGCGCGTAACATCGGCGCGCACTGCCGGAGGAACGACAACATGAGCGCCCGTGACACGCGGATCGTCGTGACTTCCCGCGATCTCGACAGACTCGAACGACTGCTCGAGTCGCTGCCCGCGGACTCGTTCCCGGGCAAGGCGACGCTCGCCTCCGAGCTGGAGCGCGCCGAGGTGGTCGAACCGGAGCAGGTTCCGTCCGACGTCGTGACCATGAACTCCACGGTGCGCTTCACGTTCAAGGAATCGGGCGACGAATTCCGGCTGACGCTCGTCTATCCGCGGGATGCGCACGGCGAGCCGGATCGCATCTCGATCCTGGCGCCCGTCGGCAGCGCGCTGCTGGGGCTCGCGGTCGGCGACGAGATCCAGTGGCCGACGCCGGGCGGCGGCATGGCGACGGTGAAGGTGGTCGAAGTCGTCTACCAACCCGAACGCGCCGGAGAGCTGCATCGCTAGCGGCGGCTCCATGCAGGCTCACCCGGCATCGGCCTTGTCGCCGTTGCGCCATCCGATTTTCCGCAGGGTCTGGTTCGCGAGCTCGCTCAGCAACCTCGGCGGACTCATCCAGTCGGTGGGCGCGGCGTGGTTGATGATCTCGATCGCCGACTCGCCGGACATGGTGGCGCTGGTGCAGGCCTCGCTGACGCTGCCGGTGGTGCTGCTGTCGCTGGTCTCCGGCGCGATGGCCGACGCCTTCGATCGCCGCCGCGTGATGCTCGGCGCGCAGCTCTTCATGTTCCTCGTGTCGGTCGCGCTGATGCTGTGCGCGTGGACCGGCTGGATCACGCCGTGGCTGCTGCTGATGTTCACGTTCGCCATCGGCTGCGGCGCCGCGTTCAACGCGCCGGCCTGGCAGGCCTCGGTCGGCGACATGGTGCCGCGCCCGGAGCTGCCGGGGGCGGTGGCGCTCAACAGCATGGGCTACAACATGGCGCGCAGCCTGGGGCCAGCCATCGGCGGCGCCATCGTGGCGGCCGCCGGCGCGGCGGCCGCCTTCGCGGTGAACACGCTCAGCTACATCGCGCTGATCGTGGTGCTGGCGCGCTGGCGCCGGCCGGTGCCGCCGCAGACCTTGCCGCGCGAGACGCTGGCGCCCGCGGTCGGCGCCGGCGTCCGCTACGTCGCCATGTCGCCGGCGATTCGCACCGTGCTGCTGCGCAGCGCCATGTTCGGCGTCGCCGCCGCGGCCGTCATGGCGCTGCTGCCGGTGGTCGCCAAACTACTGCTGGGCGGCGGCCCGCTCACCTATGGCCTGCTGCTGGGAGCCTTCGGCCTGGGCGCGGTCGGTGGAGCGCTGGCGAATGCGCGCCTGCGCCTGGCGATGTCGACCGAGAGCATCGTGCGCTGGGCGAGCGTGGCATTCGCCGTGGCCGCGGCCGTCGTCGGCTCCAGCGCCAGCCTGTGGCTGACGCTGCCCGGCCTGTTCGTCGCCGGCGCGGGCTGGCTGCTGGCGCTTGCGACCTTCAACGTGGCGGTGCAGATGGCGGCGCCGCGCTGGGTGGTGGCGCGGGCGCTGTCGCTCTACCAGATGGCCACCTACAGTGGCCTCGCCGCGGGCAGCTGGTTGTGGGGCGAAGTGGCGGCCGCCTCCAGCGTGAGCGCGGCGTTGCTGGCGGGCGCGGCGGTCATGCTGGCCGGCGCGATCCTCGGTCGCTGGCTGCCGCTGCAGCAGACCGAGGAGTTGAATCTCGAGCTGTTGCGCACCTGGAAGGAGCCCACCACGGCCGTACCCGTCGATGGCCGGACGGGTCCGGTGGTCATCACCATCGAGTACCTGATCCGCGAAGCCGACCTGGCGGACTTCTTGGCCGCGATGAGCGAACGGCGGCGCATCCGGCGGCGCGACGGCGCGCGCAACTGGCGGCTGCTGCGCGACCTGGCAGATCCCGAGCTGTGGATCGAGCGCTACGAAACCCCGACGTGGCTCGACTACGTGCGGCACAACAACCGCATCACCCACCACGACGCGGCCATTCCGCAGAAGCTGCGCGCCCTGCACCGCGGGCCCGAGCCGCCGCGCGTGCGGCGCATGATCGAGCGGCAGACCGCGCCGCCGCCGGCGGAGACGGCGCGCGAACTGATCGATCACTCGCGGCTGTCCTGACGCTACAATCGGGCGCACCACCCACCGGAGGCCGACCCATGAGCCAGAGCACCGCGCAGCTGCTGCAGCAGGCCATGAAGAATCCCATCGCGACGTTCGCTTCGCCCGAGGTGCTGGAAGAGTCCGCGGATTTTTCGCCGCCGCAGAAGCGCGCCATCCTGCTGCAATGGAAGGACCAGCTGGAGAAGCTGCTGATCGCCGACGAGGAGAGCATGCTGCGCGCCGACGCCAACGCCCGGCCCGGAACCAATGCCGAGTGCCTGCGGCGCGTCACCGACATCCTCACGCGCCTGCCGAATAGCTGAGCCTGCCGTCGATCACGCGCGCCGCGGAAGTATAGGGATGCGTGATGGCGTGCGCGCCGTCGAGGATGTGCACCACCTCGATGCCGCGCACCGCCAGCACGTCGGCGATCAGCGCGCGATGACAGCGCCACCACAACACCTCGGCGCACATCAGGGCAGTGCGCCGCGCCGCGGCCAGCGCGAGCAGCTCGTCGAGCCCGGCGGCGAATTCCGCGGTCTCGAGATGATCGGCGTAGCCGCGGAATGATTCGTTGCGCCACGCGGTGTTCGCGGAGTCGGGCCTCGGGCGGCGCCGCCCGCCGAGCGCGCCGATCCAGCGATACTCGAGGCCGTGCGCGGGCAGGGATTTTTCCAGCGCCTCGCGCGCGAACCAAGGTTGCCGGCGCGAGCCCGGGTGGCGCCGCACGTCGGCGATGGCCTGGATGGCGCACGGCTCGAGCAGGCTCAGCAGCTCATCGAACGTGCGGCTCGAGTGCCCGATGGTCCAGATCTTCACGCATTCATGCTGCCTCGGCCGCGATGCGCCGGATAGTCTCCAGCGCGAGCGAGATGGGCTGGGAATCCACCTTCGCCGGGTAGCACAAATACGCGGGCAGGCGGAATTCGGCCGCGCCGGGCACGCGGCGGACCTTTCCGGCCAGTTCGTGCTGGCGCAGCATGCGGTGCGGAAAATATCCCGTGCCGCCGTTGGCGAGCAGGCGCTGCAATCCGAGCCAGCCGTTGTTCACGCTGAGCGCGGCGCCGGAGAAGCCCGGATACGCGAGCGAGTGTTGCGCGAAGAATTCCGCGCCCCAGTCCACGAAGATGTAGTCGCTGCCGGGCTCGGGCGTGGCGTCCGGCCGCGTCGACGCCATGACCAGTTCCTCCTCGAGCAGCAGCTCGATGACCAGGCCCGGCCGGGCGCTCGGCGTATACATCACGCCGATGTCGGCGCGGCCGTCGATCAAGGTCTCCATGATGTGCTCTTCGAAGCCGATCAGCGCGCGCACGGCGACGTCCGGCGCGAGCGCGGCGAACACCGGCAGCCAGCGCAGCAGCAGGTCTTCCCACAGTCCGAACCTGCCGCCGACCGTGAGCGTGGCGCGGAATCCGCTGATGATGCCGATCTCCTGGCGCGCCTGTTCCACCGTGCGCGTCAGCAGCGCGGCGTGCTTCTGGAACTGCTGGCCGGCGGGCGTCAGCGTCGTGCCGGACTTGTTGCGCACGAACAGTTCGGCGCCCAGCGTTTCCTCGAGGCGCTGGATGCGCGTGCTCACCGTCGATTGCGTGACGTGCAGGCGCTGCGCCGCCTCGACGAAGCTGCCGGCGGCGATGACGACCAGGAACGTGCGGGCGAGTTCGGTATCCATCGGACTCACCGATTTATAGCTTCGATTTTCATCGCTTGCAAAAGTGGCGCGTGGAGTTAGGGTCGATGCGTCATTCGTGGAGATGCCGATGAACGTCGCCCTGCCAACCCTGCCGTACGCCCTCGATGCGCTGGAGCCGCACATTTCCCGCCGCACGCTGTCCGCGCATCACGGCAGTCATCACGCGGCCTACGTGTCGCGCACGCGTGCGCTGATGCGCACGCCGCCGGAACTGACACCGCTCGAGGACGTGGTGCGTTCGAGCGCCGGGCAGAATCGCGCGCTGTTCAACGCGTCCGCGCAGGCGTGGAACCACGCCTTCCTGTGGAACAGCATGCGGCCCGGCGGCGGCGGCAACGCGAGCGGTCCGATCGCCGAGGCGATCGAGGCGGCGTTCGGCAGCCAGCGAGAATTCAGCCAGCAGTTCATCGCCGCAGCCGGCGACCAGTTCGGCAGCGGCTGGGCCTGGCTGGTGCTCGACGGCGGTCGCCTCGCGATTACCACTACCCCCAACGCGGAAACTCCGCTCACGACCGGGCAGATACCGTTGCTGACCATCGATGTCTGGGAGCACGCCTACTACCTGGACTACCAGCACCGCCGGCTCGACTACCTCGCCGCGTTCCTCGGCCACCTGGTCAACTGGGAATTCGCCAACCGGAATCTCGCGGGACATTGGCTGCCGGCGCGCGCGGCGGGCTAGTTCGCCGGTTTCCAGGCCGGGCCGTACGTATCGCGGCGTCGGAGCCAGCGGTTCGCCATTTGGTGCACTGCCGTGCCGGGGGTTGCCCGCGCTTCACGGTTTCCACCTACTGCAGGAAACGACGAAAGTTGATAGGCGCGCGGCCCGCGTGGCTCGAGGTCGCGCGGCCGGAAATGTTGCGCTAGCATCCGCGCACCACGTCGACGCGAGGGAGCCATGCACGGCGCGCAGTTCTACACCCCGGTGAAGCTGGTCGGCTACCTGGTGCTGCTGCTCATGGTGGCGGCGATCGTCTGGGGCGCGTACATCACGCTGACCCACTGGGCCGGCATCGGCGTCTGAAGCGCGCACGGGCACGCCGCATGAACAAGCGCCAGAGCCGCACCTTCGCCATCGCGTGCACGGCGCTCGCCGCGCTGGCATTCCTGCTGCTGACGCTGGACAGCCACCGCCAGTTCGGCAAGCTGACGAACGCCGACCAGATCACGCCCGCGGTCACCGCCGGCATGGACGTCTGGCACGCGAACAACTGCATCAACTGCCACACGCTGTTCGGCGAGGGCGCCTACTACGCGCCGGACCTGACCAAGATCACGCAGCTGCGCGGCGAGCAATACCTGCACGCCTACATGCGCGACCCCTCGCGCTTCTACAACGAACAGACGCATCGCCGGCTGATGCCCAGGCAGGACCTGAGCGACCAGGACATCACGAACCTGATCGCCTTCCTCGACTGGGTCAGCAAGGTCGACAATCAGGGCTGGCCGCCGCGCCCGATCCTGGTCACCGGCTCTTCGATACCGGGCATGGATCTCACGCCGGCGCAGCAGGCCCATCCCACCCAACAAGAATCTGCCGGGCTGCCGCCGGGTGCCCGGCCCGTCTCCGGCGACGAAGATCCGATCGCGCTCGGACAGGCGCTGTTCCGTTCGGTCGCGCCGGCATGCAATGCCTGCCATTCCGTCGCGCCCGGCGTCAATCTCGCGGGACCCACGCTCGCCGGCGTCGGCTCGCGCGCGCAGCAGCGCATCGGCGCTGCCGACTACCACGGTGCGGCCAGCGACGCGGCGGGCTACATCCGCGAATCCATCCTGACGCCGAGCGCCTATGTCGTGCCCGGCCCGATGTACTCGGCCGACGGCACCTCGTTCATGCCGAACACCTATCACGAATCGCTGAGCAGCGAGCAGGTCGACCAGCTCGTCGCCTTCCTCGAATCACTGAAGTAGAACCGCCATGCGCTATCGCTCTCAAGCAGTGGCCTACTGGTACTTCGCCGTCGCGATGGTGCTGTTCGGCCTGCAGCTGGTCTTCGGGTTGCTGTCCGCCGCGAAGTACCTGGGGCCCGATCCACTGCTCTACATCCTGCCATTCGACGTCACCAAGGTGATCCACACCAACCTGCTGATCGTGTGGGTGCTCACGGGATTCATGGGCGCGACCTACTGGATGGTTCCCGACGAGTCGCGCACCGAGCTGCACAGCGTCAGGCTGGCCTACATCCAGCTCGCGATCTGGGTGGTCATGGGCGTCAGTGCCATCATCGGCTACCTGTTCCGCTACGGCACCGGCAACAAGCTGCTCGAGCAGCCGCTGCCGCACAAGATCGCGATCGTGATCGTCATGCTGATGTTCCTCTACAACATCGGCATGACGATCCGGAAGTCGGGTCGCTTCACCACCACCGAGGGCGTGCTGCTGCTCGGCATCGGCGCGGCCGCCGTGCTCTATCTGCCCGCGCTGCTGCATTACTCCAACTACACGGTCTCGATCTTCTACCGCTGGTGGACCATCCACCTGTGGGTGGAGGGTGTCTGGGAAATGATCCAGGGCGGCTTCCTGGCCTATCTGCTCATCCGCCTCTCGGGAGCCGACCGCGAGGTCATGGAGAAATGGCTGTACGTGATCGTCGGCCTGGTGTTCCTCGCCGGCATCCTCGGGACCGCGCATCACTATTACTGGGTGGGCGTGCCTTCCTACTGGCTGCCGCTCGGCGGCTTCTTCAGCGCGCTCGAACCGTTGGCGCTGGTCGGCATGGCAATCTATGCCTACGGCGCGATGCGCCGCTCGGGGCTGGCGCATCCGAACGCGCTCGCCATGCACTGGACGGTTGGCAGCGCGGTGTTCACGCTGTTCGGCGCGGGATTGCTGGGACTCGCGCACACCTGGCCCTCGGTCAACAAGTGGACACATGGCACGCTGATCACCGCCATGCACGGGCACGCCGCCTTCTACGGCGCGTACGCCATGATCGTGCTGGCGATGATTTCCTACGCGCTGCCGGCGATGACACGCGACCGTGCGGAGCGCGGCACCGCGGTGGGCTACTGGGCATTCTGGCTGCAGCTCGCCGGCATGTTCGGCATGACGCTGTCGTTCGCGACCGCGGGCATCGGCCAGGTGTACCTCGAGCGCATCCTGGGACTGGGGTACCTCGACACGCAGCTCAAGATCCAGGTGCATTTCGTGATGCTGATGGCCACCGCCTCGCTGTTCACCGTGGGAGTCGCGCTCTTCATCTGGGACTTCTTCCGCCATGCGCCACGCTTCGAGGTCGCGAGCGACGATCCCGCGGCGGACGGCGCACCACAGAAGGCCGCGCCCGCGCCGCCGGGGTGACCGGATGACGGGGGTGACGCCCGCGGTGCGCGCGGCCGGCGACGACGCGAGCGCGCCGTTCTACTTTCCGGCGGGCAACGAGATCGAGGTGTTCGAGCAGTGCCACGCGCGCCGCCTGGCGGTCATGCTCAAGGGCCCGACCGGCTGCGGCAAGACTCGCTTCGTCGAGCACATGGCGCACCGGCTGGGTCTGCCGCTCGTCACCGTCTCGTGCCACGACGATCTCACGGCGAGCGACCTGGTCGGCCGCTTCCTGATCCGCCACGATTCCACGGCCTGGCAGGACGGTCCGCTGACGCGCGCGGTGCGCCAGGGTGCGTTGTGCTACCTGGATGAAGTCGTGGAGGCGCGGCAGGACACCATCGTCGTGCTGCATCCGTTGACGGATCACCGGCGCGTGCTGCCGATCGACAAGACCGGCGAGCTGCTCGAGGCGCCACCGACTTTCCAGCTGGTGATCTCGTACAACCCGGGGTACCAGCGCATGCTCAAGGACCTGAAGCCGAGCACGCGCCAGCGCTTCGTGGCGCTGGAGTTCGACTTCCCGCCGCCGGAGCGCGAGCTCGTCATCGTGCAGCGCGAGAGCGGCATGGAACGCGCGCTGGCGCACGCGCTGGTGATGCTCGCGGGCCGCCTGCGGGGCCTGCGCGATCGCGGCCTCGCGGAAGTGCCGAGCACCCGCCTGCTGGTCGCCACCGGCAAGCTCATCGCCAGCGGAGTCCCGCCGCATGCCGCCTGTGACGTGGCCCTGCTGGCCCCGCTCAGCGACGATGCCGCGCTGCTGGGCGCCATGCGCGACCTGGTGCACGCCTCCTTCGAGTGACATGGCCGAGGCCGAGGACGTCCTCGTCGATGCGGCGCGCCACGCCACGGTGTTCGCGCGGCGCCTGTGGGCCGGCCATCGTCCCGGGCGGCAACCCGGCACGCTCGCGCTCGCGAGTGTCGCGGAACGCCTCGCCGTGCTGGTGCAGGGGGCTTTCGGCATCCACGTGGCCTTGCGCGTCGCGCAGCCGCCCGCGCCCGTCACGCTGCTCACGCAGGTGTTCCGCCGCCACGAGCTGCCGCGCCAGTCGGGCGCGATTCCGGCGACCGACGGCGCGGCCATCTGGCTGCCGCGCCAGTTGCCCGGGGCCGACGGCGCTCTCGAGGCCTACCGCTGCATGACGCTGTCGCAGGCCGCGCGGATCGTGCGTGGCAGCGCGCGCAATCTCGAGGCGGCGCGCGCCGCCGGCGGCGCGGATCTCTATCTACTCCTCGAGGCGGCGGCCGCCGAGCGGCAGGTGGCGCGGCTGTTGCCCGGCATGAAGCCCGGGCTCGACGCCTTGCGCCGCGCGCAACTGGCGCGGCGCCCGCCGCTGGCGTCGTTCGCGGTCGCGAGGCGCGCGCTCGAAGCACTGGCCCGGGACGTCATGCGCGGCGAACTGCCGGAGGCACGGATCGCGGGCGCGGAATGGTCGCCGCGCGATTCGCTCGAGCTGGCGGGCGTAATGGCGCGGAATGCCCCCGGCATTCTGTTCCGTGACCTGTGGACCGGCGAGCTGCGCCCTGCCGATGAGGCGGCGCGCGTCGCCGGGGCGAACGCGGATGCCGCGCCTGCCGCGCCGGCGATGCAGAGAACGGCGCGCCTCGTCCGCCGGCCGCAGGTGCGCGCGGCCCGGGAGGGCGAAGACGAGCGGCGCCCGGGAGCCTGGATGATCCAGACCGCGCAACCGGCGGAAACGGCCGAGGATCCGTTCGGCATGCAACGGCCCGCGGATCTCGACCAGGATGCGGCTGCCGATGAGTACGCCGATTCCGTCTCCGAGCTGGCCGAGGCGCGGCTGGTCAGCACGCCGGAACGTGCGCGCGAAATCCTGCTGTCCGACGACCCACCCGAGGCCGTCACGCGGCGCGCGCCCGGGCGCGGCGTGCCGTCGGCGGAGCTCGACTATCCGGAATGGGATCATCGCCTCGGCAGCTATCGTCATCCGGGAGCCACGGTGCGGCTGCTGCCCGCGGCCGAGGGCGAGCAGGCCTGGGTCGAGCGGACGATGCGCGGGCATCGCGCGCTGTGCGCCGACATCCGGCGCCGTTTCGAGATGCTGCGCGCGCAGCGCCAGCGCATGCGCCGGCGGCTGGACGGCGACGACATCGATCTCGATGCCTGCGTCGAGGCGCGCGCCGACGTGCTCGCCGGACTGCCCATGTCGCAGGAAGTGTATCAGCGCACGCAGCTCGAGCGGCGCGACCTGGCGATCACGCTGCTGGTCGACGTCAGCGGCTCGACGGATTCCTGGATCACGGACCAGCGCCGCGTGATCGACGTGGAACGCGAAGCGCTGCTGCTGGTCTGCCACGCGCTCGAGGGGCTGGGCGAGCCGTACAGCGTGCTGGCATTTTCCGGCGAGGGCCGTCACAACGTCGTGGTCCGCGAGCTCAAGGCGTTCGCGGAGCCGTTCGGCGCGGCCGTGGCGCGCCGCATCGCGGCCATCGAGCCCGAACACTACACGCGCGCGGGCGCCGCGCTGCGTCACGCGACGACGCGCCTCATGCAGCGCGGCGCGTTGCACCGGCTGCTGCTGCTGCTGTCCGACGGCAAGCCGAACGACAACGACGAATACGATGGAACCTATGGGGCCGAAGACATGCGCCAGTCGGTCACCGAGGCGCGCTTGCAGGGAATCTTCCCGTTCTGCCTCACCATCGACCGGCAGGCCGCCGGATATCTGCCGCGCGTGTTCGGCGCGGGCCACTACGCGCTGCTGCACAGGCCCGAGCGGCTGCCGGTCGTGCTGCTCGAATGGATGCGACGCCTCATCGCGCAGTGAGGCCGAAGGGCGACGCCGGAGTTTGCGGTGAGGACGAAAAGCAGTGACCATTGACGCATGGGCAACACATCCAGCACCGTGCCGGCGGAGGCGCGCGTAAACGAGTTCGCGGGACGCGTCATCATCATCGGCTGCGGCAGCATCGGCCAGGGCGTGCTGCCGATCGTCCGGCGACACATCCCGCTCGAGGGCGACGCGCGACTGCTGGTGTTGTCGGCCAACGAGGATGGCCGCGGCCTCGCGCAGAAATGCGGCGCGCGCTTCGAGCACGCGCACCTGACGCCGGCCAACCATCGCCGCATCCTCAACCGGCATGCCAAGGCCGGCGACCTGGTGCTGAACCTCTCCGTGAACGTCTCGAGCCTCGACCTGGTGCGCTACTGCGCCGAGCACGGCATCCTGTACGTCGATACCTCGATCGAGCCCTGGCCCGGCGTCTACGCCAATCCCATGCTCAAGCTGCGCGACCGGACCAACTACGTGATCCGCGAGAAGGCGCTGCAGCTCGCCGCGGAGCTGGGACCGGAGTCGCCGACCGCGGTGCTCGACCACGGCGCCAACCCCGGACTGGTCTCGCACTTCGTCAAGCGCGCGCTGCAGGACCTGGACCGCATCCTGCGCAAGGGCAACACCCGGCCCGCGCAGCGCGAGGAATGGGCGGCGCTGGCCCGCGACCTCGAGGTCAGCGTGATCCAGATCGCCGAGCGCGACACGCAGGTCAGCGACCACGCGAAGCGTCCGGGCGAGTTCGTCAACACCTGGTCGATCGAGGGCTTCGTCGACGAGCTGATGCAGCCGAGCGAGGTGGCGATCGGCACGCACGAGCTGCAGCTGCCGCGGCGCGCGCGCAAGCACAAGGCGGAGTCCGGCACCATCTATCTACCCCGGCCGGGCGGCGGCACGTTCGCGCGCAGCTGGACCCCGTCGGTGGGCGGCTACCAGGGCATGCTGGTGACGCACGACGAGGTGTTCTCGATCGCCGACTTCCTCTCGTTGCGCGAGAAGGGTGGGTTCGCCTACCGGCCCACGGTCATGTTCGTGTACCACCCCTGCGACGACGGCATGCTCTCGGCCATGGAGCTCGAGGGACGCGGCTGGAAGCTGCAGCCCTCCGGCCGCCGCCTGAACCGCGACATCGACGACGGCATGGACGAGCTCGGCGTGTTGCTCGCCGGTCATGCGCGCAACGCCTACTGGTTCGGTTCGCAGCTGTCGATCCACGAGGCGCGGCGGCACCTGGACTTCGCGAACGCCACGACCGTGCAGGTGGTCGCCGGCGCGATGTCGGCGGCGGTCTGGGCCATCCGGCATCCGCGCCAGGGGGTGGTCGAGCCGGACCAGATCGACCACGAGGAATGTCTCGCGGTCGCCGCGCCGTATCTCGGCAGGCTCACCGGTGCGTTCACCGACTGGACACCGCTGCAGGGACGCGGCGAGCTGTTCGTCGAGAAGCTGGACGTCGACAGTCCCTGGCAGCTGCAGAACATCCGCGGCCGCCAATGGCTCGCGTGACGACGAGTCCCGCGGATCAGGGCCTGGCCTGTTCGGTCGCGAGCTCGATGGAGGTGTGCGGCCTGAGACCCCGCGCCAGCAGCTCCGACCAGATGCCTTCCGCATCTTCGGCGTAGCCGAACAGCTCGAGGTCCTGCCGATCGATCATGCCGAGCGCGACGAGCCTCTCGAAGTCGATCACCGACTGCCAGTAATCGCGATCCGCCAGCACGATGGGAATGCGCGGCGCCTTGTCACTCTGGCGCAGCGTCAGCAGCTCGAACAATTCGTCCATGGTGCCGAAGCCGCCCGGGAAAACCACCAGTGCATTGGCGCGCATCGCCAGGTGCATCTTGCGCATGGCGAAGTAATGGAAACGGAAGCTCAGTGCCGGCGTCGACCAGGTGTTCGGGCGCTGTTCCCTGGGCAGCGTGATGTTGAAGCCCACCGAGAGCGCGCCGGCATCCGCGGCGCCGCGGTTCGCGGCTTCCATGATGCCCGGTCCGCCGCCGGTGGCGATCACGTTGTCGCGCACGCCGCCGTTGTCGGTCAGCGCGCCGCCGCGCTCCGAGGCGATGCGCGCGAAGCGGCGTGCCTGCGCATACCAGTTCGCCTCGCGCGGCGGCCCGTTCTCGCGCACGCGCGCGCTGCCGAACACCACCAGCGTCGAGCGCACGCCGGCCGCGCGCAGCGCTTCGTCGGCCTTGGCGAATTCGAGCAGGAAGCGCACGCCGCGCATCGACTCGCCCAGCAGGAAATCCTGGTCGAGCGCGGCCAGCCGGTAGGAGGGGGACTGCATCTGCGCGGAGGTGTATTCGTCGTTCATGTCCGTCACTGGTTGGTCTGATCCGCCGGAACGTTGCCGGGCACCGGCGCCGCGGCGCCACCCGCGGCATGCTCGATGCCGTCGATGCCCACACCGTAGCAGGTCATGGACACCGATCCCAAGGTGCAGCCGCGCACCAGCGGCCGCGCGACTTCGCCCGATGCCGCGGCGATTCCGGCGATGTACAGCAGCGGCAGGAAATGATCCGGCGTCGGCACGGCGAGCGCGTAGTCCGGATGAGCCGACAGACTCGCGATGTCGGCCGGCCGCCGCGCCATCAGCTCCGCGGCCGCGTCGTCGAAGCGATACGCCCAGTCCTCGCCGCTGTCGAGATTGCGCCAGTTCACGCGGCGCAGGTTGTGCACCACGTTGCCGCTGCCGAGGATCAGCACGCCGCGCTCGCGCAGCGCGGCGAGCCGCGCGCCGAGCTCGACGTGGTACTCGACGGGCTTGAGCACGTTGAGCGACAGCTGCACCACCGGGACGTCGGCGGCCGGACGAAGATGCGCGAGCACGCTCCACGTGCCGTGGTCGAGTCCCCATTGGTCCTGGTCGAGCCCGATCCACGTGGGCCTGGCGAGCTCGACGATCTCCGCGGCGAGCTCCGGCAGTCCCGGCGCCGGATACTGGAACTGGAACAGCGCCTCCGGAAAACCATAGAAGTCGTGGATGGTGCGCGGCCGCGGCATGGCCGTCACTGCAGTGGCGCCGATGTACCAGTGGGCGGAGATCGCCAGGCTGGCGCGCGGGCGTGGCATGGCGCGGCCCAGAGCCCGCCACATCGCCGTGTAGGCATTGTCTTCGAGGGTGTTCATCGGACTGCCGTGACCGATGAACAGCGACGGGAGTGCTGGCATGGACCCCTCCTCGGGCGCAGCCGCAACGGCGAGCGAGTCTCGCCGAGACGCCCGCCGGTGGCAACGCCGCTGGCGTAGACTCCTCGCACGCGAAGGGGACACCTCATGCCCGATACTGCATCCGATCCCGGGGCCCCGCGGAAGATCCTGCTGGCCACCGACCTGAGCGCGCGCGGTGACCGTGCGCTGGAGCGCGCGATCGCCATTTCGCGCCGGCACTCTGCGCAATTGATCATCGTGCACGCGTTCGAGGAGTTCGACGAAGCGACGTTGCACTATGGACGGCGTGGCGAGCCTTCATGGCGACGCCCGCCGGATGCCGCCGCACAGATGAAGCGGCGCGTCCGCCAGGGTCTGCACGCGCAGCTCGGCGACGCGGTGGACAACGCAACGATCGTGATCGAGGAAGGCGATCCCGCCGACATCGTCGAACGGCTGGCGGCATCGGAGCTCGTCGACCTGGTGGTCGCGGGCATCGCGCGCGAGAGCCCGTTCGCCTCGCGGCCCGTGATCCTCGGCAAGACCGTCGAACAGCTGCTGCGGCGCCTGCCGGTGCCCATCCTGGTGGTGCGCAACCGGGTGGCCGGCGAGTACGGCCACGTGGTGGTCACCACGGACTTCTCCGATTCGTCCGGACGTGCGCTGCAGGTGGCGCTGCGCTTCTTTCCGTCGCAGACCGTGTATCTGCTGCACGCCTCCGAGGCGCCATACTCGACGCTCGCGCCCGACGCCGGCCGGCATGCGGAGCGATTCCAGGAAGCCCGCTCGGACGACCTCGCGGCCTTCCTCGCGTCCGTCTATCTATCGGAGGCGGATCGCAAGCGGCTCGTGCCGCTGATCGAGCCCGGGCCGCCGCCGCAGCTGATCCGCGAGTACGTGCAGACGCAGGGCGCCGACCTGGTGGTGCTCGGCACGCGCGGCCGGGGCGCGGTGCTCGAGGCACTGCTCGGCAGCACGGCCAAGAGCATCCTCGCCACCTTGCCCTGCGACGCGCTGGTGGTGCGCGGACCCAGGCCCTGAGCGTCCCCTCAGTCGTGCCCCTGGTCCTGGTGCGCGCGCGTGCGCCGGATCGCCGCGCGCATCAGCGTGACTGCCGACACGGGCGCGGTGATGACCACGAGCAGCGTGATCACCAGTTCGTGGATGACCGGCCGCTCGAGGATGGCCGAGGTCACCAGCATCGAGCTGATCAGGATGCAGCCCGTGCCGAGCGTTGCGCCCATGGTGACGGGGTGCATGCGCTGGTAGAACCGCCGCAGCCTGAACAGGCCGCAGGCACCGATCAGCGCCAGCAAGCCGCCGAGGATCAGCAGCAGCGCCGCGGGCAGCGCGATCCATTCGGACAGGGTGCCGGTCATGGTTCGATCACCTCGCCGCGCAGCAGGAATTTCGCGAGCGCCGTCGTGCCGACGAAGCCGAACAGCGCGATCAGCAGCGCCATGTCGAAATACAGCGCCGATCCGAAGCGGATGCCGAGGATCAGCAGGGTCAGCATGCCGTTGACGTAGAAGGCGTCGAACGCCAGCACGCGGTCCTGGGCCGTGGGGCCGCGGAACACGCGCACCAGCGCGAGCATCATGGCGACGATGCAGCAGCCCGCGGCGAACACGGTCGAAATCTGCAGGAAGGTATTCATTCGAAGATCCGCATCAGGGGTTGTTCATAGCGCTGCTTGATCGACTGGATCAGGCCGGCTTCGTCCCGCAGGTCGAGCACGTGCAGCGTCAGCACGTCCCCGGCGTCGGACAAGCCGGCCCACACGGTGCCGGGCGTCGCGGTCACGATCATCGCCAGGCCGGCCAGTCCGTGCGGGTCGCGCAGCTCGAGCGGGATGCGCAGGAAGCCCGAGCGGATTTCGCGGCGCACGACACCCAGCACGATGAGCGCGACGTGCAGGTTGGAGGCGATGATGTCCCACAGGACGACGATGACGAGCCGCGCGGCGACGTCCGCGCGTCGCATGCGTGCCTGCAGCGGCCGCAGCTTGGAACCGAAGCGCGCCATCGCGACGGCGAGCACGACGCCCAAAAGGATGTGCGCCGGCGCCAGCGTCTGGTTCAGCAGCAGCCACAGCGCCGTCAGCGCGACCACCAGCGTGGGCGAGATGTGGGCCTGACCGCGTTTCATGGCGTATCCGCCGGTCGTTCGCGCCGTGTCTCCCGGGACAGCACGGCGCGGATATAGGTGTCCGGCTGGTGCAGCGAGCGCGCGGTCGAATCGAGATAGCGCGCCACCGGGTCCGCCGCCAGCGTGAGCCCGAGGCAGGCGAGCACCAGCGCGGCGACCGGCGCGGCCTCGAGCAGCCGCAATCGTGGTTCCCGTCGCCCGGCGTCGCTCCAGAAGAGCCGCATGCCGATGCGGCTCAGCGCGATCACGGTGACGAGTCCCGAGAGCACGATCGTGGCGCCGAGCACCCACGCGGATACCGACACCTGGCCCGCGGCGTCCGCGCGCAGCATGGTCGCGAGCAGCGCGAACTTCGCCAGGAATCCGGAAAGCGGCGGCAGGCCGCTGACCAGCAGCACGCAACAGGCGAACATCATGCCGAGAAACGCCATGGCGGCCGGGATGGCGACGCCGGCTTCCTCCTCGTTCATCTGGTAGATGGACGGTCGCTTGATGCCATAGGCCGAATAGGTGGGCTCCACCTCCACCAGGCGATCTTCCGGCATCGCGGGTGCATCGGTGGTGCGCGTGCGCTCGGTCATGCCGGTGAGCATGAAGAACGTGGCGGTCGTGAGCGCGGACACGATCAGGTAGAACAGCGCCGGCGCGGTCAACGCCTCGTTCCGCAGCCCCAGGCTCGCGAGCAGGATGCCCATCGAGATCAGCACGGTGAACGCGACCTGGCGTGCGAGGTGCTTGGCCGCCAGCAGGCCGATGGTGGCCGTGACCAGCGTCAGCAGCCCTATATAAAAGAGTGCCGCCCCGAGGCTCTCGTACTCGTGCATCAGCGTGCCCAGGCGCAGCACCGCGTAGAACCCGACCTTGGTCATCATCGCGAACGAGGCCGCCACCGGCGCCACGGCCGCGGAGTAGGCGCCGGGCAGCCAGAAGTTCAGCGGCCAGCTGCCGGCCTTCACCAGGAAGGCAATGCCGAGGATCGCGGCGCCGGCGTCGAACAGCACGCGATCGGCGGGTGCCAGCGCCGCGGCGCGGCCCGCGAGGTCCGCCATGTTGAGCGTGCCCGCCATGCCGTAGATCAAGGCGACGCCGATCAGGAACAGCAGTGAGGCCGCCAGATTGATCGTGATGTAGTGCAGGCCCAGCTTGACGCGCGTGCCGCCGCCGCCGCGCAACATCAGACCGTAGGAAGCGGCCAGCAGCACTTCGAAGAACACGAACAGGTTGAACAGGTCGCCGGTCAGGAACGCGCCGTTCAATCCCATGGTGAGGAACTGGAACAGCGAGTGGAACGGCTGGCCGGGTCGGTCCCAGCGCGCGATCGAGTACACCATGGTGGCGGTGGACACCATGGCGCCGAGCGTCAGCATGATGGCCGTGAGCCGGTCGACCACCAGCACGATGCCGAAGGGCGCCGGCCAGCCACCGATCGCGTAGACACCGACGCCCTCCGGCCAGATGTAGGGCGCCGCATCACTGGTCAGGTAGAGCAGGCCGATCGCCACGGCGAGCTGTGCGGCCGTGGAGGCCAGCGCCAGCGTGACGCGCACGGCGCGGCGCGCCTCCAGGACGAAGAACATGACCGCGCCCGCGACCAGCGGCACGAGGATGGGCAGCACGACGAGATGACGCAGCACGGCGTTCATGCGGCCGGCTCCTTTCCGTCCACGTGGTCGGTGCCGCTGAGACCCCGCTGCGCGAGCAGCACCACCAGCAGCAACGCCGTGGTCGCGAAGCCGATGACGATGGCCGTCAATACCAGCGCCTGCGGCACCGGGTCGGTGTACAGCG
>DASTHJ010000563.1:0-4610 GCA_035718265.1 Steroidobacteraceae bacterium
TTGCGCGCATTGCGCCGGATCCGCCGAGTGGAAGGAGACCAGCTCGCCGCCGCCTCGCAGGATGGCGCGCGTCATGCCGTAGATGTGCGCGTGATCGAGGCCGATGGCGGAAAATCTGATGTGGTGCGTCGGAGTGATCTCAGGGCGCGAGGTATTCGCCTCGTCCACGGTGCCCGCGCCGGAAACCGCCTGCGCCAGGGCGGCATCTGCGACCCCGGCAAACATCCCGGCGAGTCCCGCCGCCTGCAGGAAATCGCGTCGCTTCGATGCGCTCATTCATTACCCCCGTGTGAGAGGGCAACCATACCGCAGCGCGGGCGAGATGGGCTATCGGCCGTCGTTCGATCAGCCTTTGCGGGCCAGGCGCCAGAGCGCCACGCTGCTGAACAACACCGTGAAGCCGACGAGCGCGGCGATCGCGATCTGCATTGGCATGAACTGGAATTTCGCCACCCCGGCGGCGTGCATCGCCAGCTGGTCGATGTGGAACTGCGGCCAGATCGGCGTCTGCCAGTGCATGGACTTCGGCAGCGGGAAGAACAGCCCGGAAAGGTAGCATCCGGGTAGATAGACGAGGTTGGCGTAGCCCGGCGCCGCCGAACCCTTGACCAGCGTGCCGATCATGAGACCGAGCGCACAGAACGGGATCGAACCCAGGATCAGCGCCACGCTCATCGCCGCCAGTTGCGGCGCGGGCAGGGACAGCTTGCCGCTGCCGATTCCGATCGCCACCATGGGCAGGTAGGCCAGCATGCTGAAGGCGATGCCGCAGACGATCTTCGCCACCAGCCACGCGCCCGCCGGCGCGGGCTGCGCGCGCTTCAGCCGCATGAGTCCCATCTCGCGCTCCATGGCCAGCGATCCGCCGATGGTGAACAGCGCCGGCATGGTGACGCCGAGCACGCCGAATCCGGCGAACAGGAAGATCCCCAGGTCCGGATCCTTGGCGATGCCTTCGCCCGCCACGACGACGGCGATCAGCGCGTACAGCGCCATGGGCACCAGCACGATGGGCAGGCCGAGCGCCGGATTGCGCAGCACGCGCAGGAATTCGTAGCGGATCTCGGCGAGATAGGCGCCCGCGGTGCGGCCGGGCGTGAGCAGGCCGGTGTCGGCAGTGGTCAGAGTGTTCATGCGGCTTCCCTGGTGAGTTCGTTGAAGGCTTCGCTCAAACCGGCCTCGCGCACTTCGAGCCGGCGCAACGCCGGATCCTGGGCGAGCAGCCGGCGCACGACGTGCTCGGCGTCGCTCGCGACGAGGTGCAGGCGTCCGCGCTCGATCGTGGCCTCGATGACGCCGGGCCAGGCGCGCACTTCCGCGGCGCTCAGCCGCGTCTCGCAGGCGATCTGGCGGCGCGAGACCAGCGCCCGCATGTCATCCACGCTGCCGCTGGCGATGACGCGGCCGCGCGCGAGCACCGCGACGCGCGTGGCCAGTGCTTCGGCCTCTTCCAGGTAGTGGGTCGTGAGGACGATCGAGCAGCCCTCGGCCAGCAGCGCGCGCACGTTGTTCCACAACGCTTCGCGCGCCTGCAGGTCGAGTCCCACCGTGGGCTCGTCGAGGAACAGGACCCTGGGGCGTCCGCAGATGGCCACGGCGAATTGCACCTGGCGTTTCTGCCCGCCGGAGAGTTTTCCGTAGCGCCGGTCGGCCAGCTCGACGATGCCGGCACGCCGCAGCGTCTCGTCGACGCCCATCGGCCGCGCGTAGTAGCTGCAGGCGAGCGCGACCAGTTCGCGCACGCGCAGCTCCCGGTACAGGTCGACGTCCTGCATCATCACGCCGAGGCCGCGACGGCGATCGACGTCCTGTGGTGATCCGCCGAGCAGCGAGACCTGGCCGGCGTCCGCTTCGATGAGGCCCAGCCAGAGGCTGATCGCGGTGCTCTTGCCCGCGCCATTGGGACCGAGCACCGCGAGCAATTCGCCGGGGCGCAGCTCGAGGTCGATGCCCTCGAGGGCCGTGTGCCTGCCGTAGCGCTTGGTGATGCCGCGCAGCGACGCCACCGTGCCCGGCTTTTCCGCGCCTGCGATGCGCGGCTCGCCCGCGCCACCGCGGCGCGCCTTGCGGCCGTTCAGCAACAGGCCGATGAACGAAGCACGCACCAGGAAGTGGTAGCTGACGAACAGCACCAGCAGGCTCGCCGCGACCACCAGCGGATACTTCACGCTCCAGTGCAGCGGCCAATGGCCCACCCACACCTGGAAGGCCGCGACCACCGGCAGGTGCGCCAGGTAGATCCAGTACGAGGCGTCGGCGACGTAGCGGCGCACGGCGCTGAAGCCCGACAGGAAGCGCAGCGCGATGCCGGTCAGCCCCAGCACCCAGCCCCAGAGCGCCACGCCGAACGCATATGCGTACAACGTCCGGGTGAGGCCGGGTTGGGCCAGCGGCGTGGTGTGCACGACGTACAGTAGATAGGCGGTCGCGGCCATGCCGATCAGCAGGTGCATGGACCAGCGGGCGGCGATGGCGTCGAGCGCGGTGGCCGAACGCTGCACCAGCCAGCCGACCAGGAAGGCGCAGCCGAAGCCCACGGTGGCGGGCACTTGCGGAATGAGCGATTGGTCCGGGGTCGGGATGCCCGTCCAGTAGAACCACGTCGGGATCCACAGCAGCGTCGCGGCGAGCGGCACGCCCCAGACGAACACCGCGGACACCGAGCGGATCGAGACCGGCACCCAGCGGTCGGCCAGCACGCGAAGCCGGTTCGCGAAGCCGAGTCGCAGCGCCAGCGCGCGCAGCCCGATCACCGCCGCGTACAACAGCAGCAACTGGTACAGGAACCACAGGTGCGTGAGCGGAAAGGCGCCCGGCGTCTTCGGCAACCCGGGCGGCGCAGGCGCCACGCCGCCGAGCGTCTTCGTGATGCCGACGGTCCAGACCCAGGCGATCAGCGGGAACAGGATCACCCAGCCGATGACCAGCGGCAGCGCGATGCGCTTGCCGCGGTTCGCCCAGAAGCCGCGCGCGCCGAGCCGGTGATACAGCAGGCGCGCGAAGAATCCGGCGATGAAGAAGAACAGCGACATGCGGAACACGTGCGCGACGAAGGCCGCATCGCTCAGCAACGCGCTCGGCGAGTTGTCCACCATGGCCCAGAGCCCCGGCGGCCAGCCGGGCATGAAGGACAGCGCGGCGTGGAAGGCCACGCCCAGCAACAGGGCGAAGCCGCGCACCGCGTCGAGCGCGTGCAGACGTTGGGATTCCGGTGCGTTCATTTTGATTTTCCTCTCAGATGAAGTCGCGCCGGCGCGCGGCCAGCAGGAAGGGCAGGGCGAAGGCGATGACGAGCACCGCGAGCTCACAGCCGAGCACCGTCCAGAACGTGGAATTCCAGACCGCGGTCGGCGACCACATGTGGGCCGCGATGCCGGGCAGCGGCCCCACGGTGAACATGAAGATGCTGACGCCCATGTTGGTGACGACGATGATCGCCGTGGTCAGCGCCTCGGATCGCGCGTGCACGGCGCCGCACAGCACCACGGTGAAGTTGGCGAGCAGGAACACGCACAGCAGCACCACGTAGGGCGCGAGCCCGTCCGGCACGTGCGGATGCGCGAGCACCAGCAGCAGGGCGGCCGTGCTGGCCACGCACCACAGGATGAGGAAACTCGCCATGAGGCCCAGCAGCTTGGCGAGCACGTAGTCGGCGATCGACAGCGGCAGGCTCAGCACGAACTGCAGCACGTGCTCCTTGCGCTCGTTCATGATGCCGTAGAGCGCCATGATCACGCCGGCCGCGATGATGGTGGTGAGCCAGGCGAGCGCGCCGATGTTGAAGCCGGTCTTGCCGGTGAGCGCGATCAGCACGGAGAGCACGGCCGCGAGCGCGCCCCCCGCGATCATGGCCCGGTTGACGTACAGTTCCTTGGCGATCAGCTTGCGCGTCACGACGTTCATTGGCCGCGCCCCTCACGGTGGTGCATGACATTGGCGACGAAGATCTCCTCGAGCGTCATGCGCTGCACGTTCGTCACGTGCGCGCCGATCAGCGCGAGCAGTCCCTCGGAGAACTGGTTCGTGGTCAGCACGACGAAGCGGCCGTCGGATTCGTGCTGCACGATGTTGGGCAGGGCGGGCAGCGATGCGCCCGGCGGCAGCTGCACGTGGATGCGCCGCCAGCGATCGAGGAAGGTTTCCTTGTCGTGGCTCTCGACGATGCGTCCGCGGTCGATGAACGTGATCGAATCCGAGATGCGCTCCACGTCGAGCGTGTTGTGCGAGGAGAACAGGATGGAGCGACGCTCGTCGCGCAGCACGTCCATGAGCTCCGAGATGACTTCCTGGCGCGCCACCGGGTCGAGCCCGGTGGTCGGCTCGTCGAGGATCAGCAGGCGCGGCCGGCGTGCCAGCGCCAGCAGCAGCGTGGCCTTGACGTGCTCGCCGAGCGACAGCGAGCGTGCGTTCTGTTCCGGCCGCAGGTTGAAGCGCCGCACCAGCGTGGCCGCATAGTCGGCGTCCCATTGCGGGTAGATGGACTTCACGAACGCCATGTGCCAGCCGAGCGTCGCGTGCGGCAGAAGCCGCATCTCGGCGGACACGAAGCCGACGTCGCGCTTGGCTGCAGCCTGCGCGGCCGGAAGGTCGTGACCGAGCACGCGGATCTC
>DASTHJ010000564.1:0-5783 GCA_035718265.1 Steroidobacteraceae bacterium
GGCCACGAGTTCGCGAGCCCGTGGAACTTCGGGCCGCCCGAGTCGAGCGAAAAGACCGTGGGCTGGGTCATCGAAAGGTTGTACGAGCTCTGGGGCGTGACCTTCCCGTGGACGCGCGACAAGAATCCCGGGCCGCCGGAGTGCACCTTCCTCAAGCTCGACGCCTCGAAGGCGCACGCGCACCTCGGCTGGCGGCCGAAACTCGACCTGCCCACCACGCTGGACTGGATCGTCAAGTGGACGCGTCGCTACCAGGCGGGTGACGACATGCGCAAGGTCAGCCTCGAGGACATCGAGCGCTTCATGAAGATCGTGCCGGTCGCATGATTTTCACGCAGCTTCCCATCGCCGGCGCCTTCCTCGTCGAGCTCGAGCCCAGGGGCGATGCGCGCGGCTCGTTCGCGCGCGCCTACTGCAAGCGCGAGTTCGAAGCGCAGGGAATCTCGTTCGACGTCGTGCAGAGCAACCTGGCTCGTACCCACCATGCCGGCGTGGTACGCGGCCTGCATTACCAGGAGCCGCCGGCCGACGAACAGAAACTGGTGCGCTGCCTTTCGGGCGGCGTGCTCGACGGGCTGATCGACATGCGCCCGGAGTCGCCTACCTACCGCAAGGTGTATGCCACGCGACTCGACGCGGAGAACCGCCGGGCGCTGTTCGTGCCGTCCGGCGTTGCGCATGGCTACCAGGTGCTGCTCGACGGCACCGAGTTCTTCTACATGACCGACCAGTACTACGCGCCCGGCCAGGAGCGCGGCGTGCGCTTCGACGATCCGAAACTCGGCATCGACTGGCCGCTGCCGCCGCGTGACGTCGCCGACCGCGACCGCCAGTGGCCGCTGCTGTAAAGGTATCCGCGCGCATGACGCAGCGTCACCGTCGCCTGTTGATCCTCGAGAACGACCCGCAGCTGCGGGCCGAGCTCGAGAGCAACTTCCGCGATCTCGACGTGTCGAGCGCCGGATCGGCCGATCACGCCCAGGTCATGGCGCTGCTGCGCCGCCTGGAACCGGACGTGGTGCTGTTCGACCTCGGCGAGGGCCGCGACGCCGCCGGGGCGCGCGCCAGCCTCGAGCTCATGCGCCACATGCTGGCACTGGCGCCGGACATCAAGGTGATCGCGATGACCTCGCACGATGCGCGCGAGCTCGCGGTGCACGCGGTCGGCCTCGGCGCGACGGATTTCTATTTCAAGCCCATCGACCCGGTGGTGCTGTCGCTGGTGGTCCGTCGCGCCATGCGTATCCGCGAGCTCGAAGAAGAGAACTGGCGGCTGCGCGAACAGACCGGCGCCATGGCGCTCGACGGCATCATCGGCGTCAGCGACGGCATGCGCAGCGTGTGCCGCTCCATCGAGAAGGTGGCGCCCACCGGCGCCACCGTGCTGCTGCTGGGCGAGAGCGGCACCGGCAAGGAATTGCTGGCGCGTGCCGTGCACCGGCTGTCACGCCGCTCGGACAAGCCCTTCGTCGCCATCAACTGCGCGGCGATTCCCGACACGCTGCTCGAGAGCGAGCTGTTCGGCTACGAGAAGGGCGCGTTCACCGGCGCCAACAAGCGCACCATGGGAAAACTCGAGTGCGCCAACGGCGGCACGGTGTTCCTCGACGAGATCGGCGAGATGCCGGCCCCGCTGCAGGCCAAGCTGTTGCGCGTCCTGCAGGAGCGCACCATCGAACGCGTCGGCGGACGCGAGCTCGTGCCGCTCGACCTGCGCATCGTGTGCGCCACCAACCGCAACCTGGACGAGCGCATCGCCGCCGGTTCGTTCCGCGACGATCTCTACTACCGCATCAGCGAGGTGACGGTGCGGGTGCCGCCGCTGCGCGAACGCCCGGGTGACTGCCTGCTGCTGGCGCAGTTCCTGCTGCGCGACATGGCCGAGCGTTATTCACGGCCCACGCGCATCCTCGCGCCGGACGCGGCGCGCGCGCTGCAGGCGCACCGCTGGCCCGGCAACGTGCGCGAGCTCGAGAACCGCATCAAGGGCGCTGTCATCATGGGTGAGGGCGCGGTGGTGACTGCCGCCGAGCTCGGCCTGGCCGATCCCGGCGAGGATCCCGATTACCTCAACCTGCGTTCCGCGCGCCAACGCGCCGAGCTGCAGGCGCTGCGCCAGTCGCTGGCGGTGGCCGCCGGCAACCTGTCGCGTGCCGCCGAACTGCTCGGCGTCACGCGCCCCACGCTGTACGACCTGCTCGAGAAGCACCAGATCGACGCCGCCCCGTTCCTGCCGAATGCGGCACGCACCGCGGAAGGCAGCTGAGGACTCATGGCCATGACACCCACCAACGCATTCACCATCGACGTCGAGGACTATTTCCAGGTCGAAGCGCTGTCGCGCGCGATCCCGCGCGACAGCTGGTCGCAGATGGAATACCGCTGCGAAGGCAACGTGCACCGCCTGCTGGCCCTGCTCGACGACAAGAAGGTCCACGGCACGTTCTTCGTCCTCGGCTGGATCGCCGAGCGTTCACCGCAGCTGGTCCGCGAGATTGCCGCCGCGGGCCACGAGATCGCCTGCCACGGCATGAGCCACAAGCTCATCTACAAGCAGGGCCGCGAGGAGTTCCGCCAGGAGACGCGCCGGTCCAAGCAGCTGCTCGAGGACCTGGTCGGCGCGCCGGTGCTGGGTTACCGCGCGGCCAGCTTCTCCATCGTGAAGTCCTCGCTGTGGGCGCTGGACGAGCTGCTGGACGCGGGCTTCAGCTACGACTCGAGCGTATTCCCGGTGCGCCACGACAACTACGGCATCCCCGATGCGCCGCTGGCGCCTTTCGAGATCACCGCGCCGTCGGGCCGCACGATCACCGAGTTCCCGATGTCGGTGGCGCGCTGGGGTTCGCTGCGCCTGCCGGTGTCCGGCGGCGGTTACTTCCGCATCTTCCCGTACTGGCTGACGCGTTCATCGCTCAAGCGCATCAACGAGCACGAGCAGCGATCCTTCGTGTTCTACCTGCATCCGTGGGAAATCGATGCCGGCCAGCCGCGGGTGAATGCGGGCTGGAAGTCGCGCCTGCGGCACTACACCAACCTGTCGCGTTGCGAGCAGCGGCTGCGGCGGCTGTTGTCCGAGTTTTCGTTTGCACCCATGCGCGAAGTGCTGGCGGGCCTGCGAATCGAGGCCCCGGTTCGCGTGGCCGCCTGAGGATATCGAGATGCGAGTGTTTGGAATCGTCTGGCATGCGCCGCTCATCGTGATGGCGGCGTGTTTCGTCGGCGTGCTGTACGGCATGCCGCACGCGGTCGAGGCCGTGGTGTGGGGCGCGGGCGACTTGCCGGGTTTCCTGGTCGTGGAATTCGCCACGTTGTTCTCGGCCATCGGGCTCACGGTGACCTGGGCCCTGGGCCTGTTCAGCCGCCGGCAACGCGCCAGCCTGGCCGGTCTCGGCATGCGCGCCTTCGCCGGCACGGCCTGCGCCGGGCTGATCACGTACCTGATCTCGCGCATGACCGGCCTCGGTGAAATGGGTGGCCGCACCATCCTGCTGATCACGGCTCTCGCGGCGGTGGCGTCGAGCATCGTCGTGGCCATCATCAGCCGCTTCATCAGCGACGACATCTTCCGCCGCAAGGTGCTGGTCTACGGCAGCGGCGTGCGCGCGCAGAGCATCGCCGCGCTGCGCCGGCGGTCGGACCGGCGCGGCTTCAAGGTGCACGGCTACATCCAGGCACTCGACGAGGAGATCGAAGTAGCGCCGCAGCAGGTCGTCACGGCCTCGGGCCCGCTGCTGGCGTACGCGCGGGCGCACGAAATCGACGAGATCGTCATCGCGATGGACGACCGGCGCCGCAATTTCCCGGTGGCGGAGCTGCTCGAATGCCGCCTGGCGGGCATCGAGATCACCGAGCTCGTGACCTTCCTGGAACGTGAAACCGGCAAGGTGCATCTCGAGGTGCTCAATCCGAGCTGGCTGATCTTCGGCAACGGCTTCCGCCGCGACGCGCTGCGCCGCTACTCGGAGCGCCTGTTCGATTTCTGCGCCAGCCTGCTGCTGCTCGTGCTGGCGTCACCCATCATGGTGCTCACGGCCATCGCCATTGCCGCCGAAAGCGGATTCCCGGTGTTCTACCGGCAGAAGCGCGTCGGATTCCGTGGCAGCGTGTTCGAAGTCATCAAGTTCCGCAGCATGCGCGTCGATGCCGAGAAAAACGGCGCGGTGTGGGCCAAGGCGGGGGATGCGCGCGTGACGCGCGTCGGCGCGGTGATCCGCAAGCTGCGCATCGACGAGTTGCCGCAGATCATCAACGTGCTCAAGGGCGACATGAGCTTCGTGGGCCCGCGCCCGGAGCGGCCCGAGTTCGTGGCGCAGCTGTCGGAGACCATCCCGTATTACAGCGAGCGGCACTGGGTGAAGCCGGGCATCACCGGCTGGGCGCAGCTTTGTTATCCCTACGGCGCGTCCGAGCGCGACGCGCTCGAGAAGTTGCAGTACGACCTCTATTACGTGAAGAACCACAGCCTGCTGTTCGACTTCATGGTACTGGCGCAGACGGCCGAAGTCGTGTTGCTGGGGAAGGGCGCGCGGTAGGCGGAAATGGGGACAGTCCCCATTTCCTGGCAATCGGGACGGACCTGAGAGAGGGGGCAGCGCCCGCGCCTTGCGCGGGTTGACCCACTCCGCTCGCTCAGGTCGCCCGCGCTTCGAAAATTTCCGGACGGAAATTTTCTGAGTTCGCTCGTCGTTCCGCCACCGCGATCCTTGAGGTCCGTCCCCGTAAGCCGGAAACGAGGAATGTCCCCATTTCAACGCCCCTTGAAGTCTTCGGGCGTCAACTGGTGGCGCGACAGCAGCTTGTAGAAGTCCGTGCGGTTGCGCTTGGCGAGGCGCGCGGCCTGGCTGACGTTGCCGCCGGTGATCTGCAATATCTGGGATAGATAGCTGCGCGTGAATTCGTCGCGCGCCTCGTCGAAGGAGGGCAGCTTGCTCTGCGTGCCGCCGAGCGACTGCTGCACCAGCTCCACCGGGATGATCGGCGTCTGCGAGAGCGCGACGTTCTGCCGCACGACGTTCGCGAGCTGGCGGATGTTGCCCGGCCAGTCGGCCGTGGCCAGCAGCTCCACCGCCTCGGGCGCGTAGATCTTGCGCACGCCGCTCTCGTTGCTGATCTGCGCGAGGAAGTGCGACACCAGCAGCGGGATGTCCTCGCGCCGGCGATTGAGCGGCGGCATCTCGATGTGCACGACGTTCAGCCGGTAGTACAGGTCTTCGCGGAACTGCCCGGACATCATCAGCTGCTGCAGGTCGCGATGCGTGGCGGAGATCACGCGCACGTTCACCGGGATCGCGTCCGTCGCGCCGATCGGGCGGATGTTGTTCTCCTGCAGCACGCGCAGCAGCTTGACCTGCAGGCGCATGGGCATGTCGCCGATCTCGTCGAGCAGCAGCGTGCCGCTGTCGGCGGCCTGGAACAGGCCCTGGTGGTCGCGCACGGCGCCGGTGAACGAGCCCTTGATGTGGCCGAACAGCTCGCTCTCCAGCAGGTTCTCGGCCATCGCCGAACAATTGATGGCCACGAACGGCTTGGCGCGCCGCGGGCTGGCATTGTGGATGGCGCGCGCCAGCAGTTCCTTGCCGGTGCCCGACTCACCCGTGATGAGGACGCGCGCATCGGTGCCGGCCACCATGTGCGCCTGCGAAAGCTTCTCCTCGACCAGCGAGGAGCGCGTGATGATCTCGGCGCGCCAGTCCTCGTCCGAATCGACGAAGCCGGAGATCTTCAGCGCCTTCTGCACCTGGTCGAGCAGCTCCTGCTTGTCGACCGGCTTGGTGAGGAAGCCG
>DASTHJ010000565.1:0-5619 GCA_035718265.1 Steroidobacteraceae bacterium
GGTGAACGAGGGGTTCCTCGAGGTGCGCGTGCCGCTGGTGCAGGACAAGCCGGGCATCAAGGACCTGATCTTCGACACCGGCTATCGCATGTCCGACTATTCGAGCACGGGCCGCGTCAACACCTACAAGTTCGAGACGCAGTACGCGCCGACCGAGTCGTTGCGCCTGCGCGGTTCCTGGCAGCGGGCGGTACGCGCGCCCAGCGTGGTCGAGCTCTACAACGGCGACCTGGTGGGATTGATCCAGCTCGGCGACGACCCGTGCTCGTCGCCGGACGGCGTGACGCCGGCGGCGGCGACGCTGGAGCAGTGCCTGAATACGGTGCCGGAGGCCGAACGGGCCGCCTTCACGCAGCGCTATGGCAACGGCAGCACCACGAACTTCATTCCCGACGCGATCCTCGGGCAGCTCTCGCAGCTCACGGGTGGCAACCCGGATCTCGACAACGAGACGGCGACCTCGTACACGGTGGGTTTCAACATCACGCCGCAGGCGTTGCCCACGTTCAGCGCCAGCGTCGATTACTACAACATCAAGATCGACGACATCGTCGGCGTGATCTCCGCCAACGTCGCACTGAACACCTGTCTCGACACCGGCGATCCCACCTACTGTTCGCTGATCGTGCGCCAGCACACCACGGGCGGTCTCACCGGCAACAACATCGAAGGCGGCGGCTACATCGTGCAGCGCAACCTGAACATCGCGCAGGCGAAGATCGACGGCATCGACCTGCAGGCCACGTACCTGTGGCGGCTGCCGGGCGAATCGGGCTCGCTGGCGTTTGCGATGAACGGCGCCTACCTGCTCTCGACCGAGACCACGCCGCTGCCCGGCGCGCACACCTACGATTGTGCGGGGCTGTACGGCAGCACCTGCCAGACGGTGAATCCGCGCTGGCGCCACAACCTGCGCAGCACGTGGCAGACGCCGTGGAACTTCGACGTCGCACTGACCTGGCGCTTCATCAGCGGCGTGAAGCTCGACAACAACGACTCCGATCCGACGCTGCGCGGCGCGGAGCATCGCGATCCCGGTACCGGCGCGCCGCTCTACAAGGCGTTCGGCGCCGAGTTCCCGACCTTCAGCTACTTCGATCTCGCCGGCACGTGGAACGCCACCGACGACATCCAGGTGCGCCTCGGCATCAACAACATCCTCGACAAGGATCCGCCGCTCGGTACCGTGGAGGTCGTGGGCGGCGGCGCGGCCAATACGTACTCGACCTACGACATGATGGGGCGGCAGGTGTTCATGTCGATGACGGCGAAGTTCTAGCGGGTCCGGTCGCGCGCGATGTCGGTGCCGTCCGACAGCGCGCTCCGGCCGCACTACGGAATTTTGCGCGGCGTGCGTCTACTCCCGATCGTCGCCGTGCTGATTACTCCGAGTAATCCGCCGCATCAAACTACCTGTTAACGCTCCCAATATCGTATGTAGTGCATACGGATATCCGAACGCGCATGTCGCGCTGTCTTTCGCGCCAATTCTGTTGTCTTGCGCAGGACGTGCTGATAGCGTGCCCCGCACTCGATGGAGCATCCGCTCCAGGTAGTTAGAAGGGGGAATCGAAATGCGTTCACATGGAATGGGCAGCGCGTCGCTGGTCGCGCTGGCAGTCTCGGCGTCCCTGGCTTCCGCGTCCGCCTGGGCACAGGCCCAGGGCGAGGGCGAGGGCGAGGGCGAGAGCGAGGAGATGTCCGTCATCACCGTGACGGGCTCGCGCACCATCACCGAGGTGGTCAAGTCGCCGACGCCGATCACTTCGGTCGACATCGCGGAAATCACGCAGACGACGCCCAGTGACACCGCCGATGCGCTCAACAAGCTGCCGAACATCCTGGGCGGCCGCACGCCGCGCACGCAGGGCAACGGCAGCACGAACAACGGCGGCAACACGTTGTCGCTGCGCAACTTCGGCCCGGCGCGCACGCTGGTGCTGATGGACGGTCATCGCGTCGCGCCGAACAACCAGGACGGCTCGGTCAACATCGACGTGCTGCCCTCGATGCTGGTGCAGCGCGTCGACATCGTGACCGGCGGCGCCTCGGCCATCTACGGTTCGGACGCGGTCGCCGGCGTGGTGAATTACGTGCTCGACAAGGAGTTCACGGGCTTCAACGTCAAGGCCGACTACGGCATGTCCAAGTACAGCGACGGCGACCAGTACCAGCTCGGCGCGGCCTGGGGCACCTCGCTGTTCGACGACAGCGGTCACTTCGAGGTGGCGGCGCGCTTCCGCCACCAGGACATGATTCCGATCAGCGAACGCCCCTATGGCAAGAACGGACAGGCCTGGCTGCTGACCGGCAACGGCTCGCCCACCAATCCGTTCACCAACACACCGTGGTCACGCGTCTACAACAGCGGTCCGGAAGCCGGCAACGTGATCTGCGGCGCCAGCTGCGAGTGGAACAACCACACCTTCGATGCCGCCGGCAACCTGGTCCCACTGGCGCATGGCACGCCGACCGGCTCTCCGCCGGTGGAATCCGGCGGCGACGGCGCGTACATCAAGTACGGCACGTTCCGCTCCGAACTCGAGATGAAGGACGTGTTCGCGCGTTTCGACATCGATCTCGGCGACAGCGCCAACTGGTACGTGCAGGGTTCCTGGGCGGAGGCCGAGAACGCCTCCGACTGGATCCAGTGGGTCGTCAGCCCTTCGCCCGGTCGGCCGAACTCGCTGTTCTCGAACAATCCCTACCTGACACCGGCCACGCAGGCGCTGCTCGGCGCGAACATCACCTGTGGCACTCCGGAGGCGGATGGACGCCTGTGCCTGCCGGAGACGCCGGCGACCTCGCCACAGACCGGCAGCACGCCGCCGCCGCCGCCCGCGGGCGCCGGCAACGTGCCGTTCTTCCGGCTGCCGACCTACATCAACCTGGTCGGCGGCGAGCCGGTCAATGGCAGCCCGAACCGGCTGTATCGCACGCTCGGCGACCAGAAGATGTGGAATGCGCAGACCGGCTTCACCGGCTCGTTCGGCGAGTGGAGCTGGGACGTGTACTACAACCACGGCAACAGCGAATTGTCGGTCACCAATCCGAACAACACCGACAACGCGAAATACCTCGCCGCGCTGGATGCCGTGGACGACAACGGCACGATCAGGTGCTGGGTCAGCACCCAGCCGGAGTTCGCGGCCCTGTATCCGGGTTGCGTGCCGATGAACATCACCGATCCCGCCGGTCCTTCGGTGGAGGCATACGAGTACCTGCGCACGCCCACCTCGTGGACGCTGACGCAGGAGCTCGACGACATCGGCATGTCGATCGGCGGCAGCCTGGGCTTCGGACTGCCCGCGGGCGACATCAATGCGAACATTTCGGCGGAAGCCCGCTGGGCCACCTACGTGATGGAGAGCGACTTCCTGCCTTCCGACTTCGTCGACTGCACGGGCCTGCGCTTCTGCCTGGCGAACGGCGCCGCGCCGCTGCGCTGGGTGCAGAACACCAACGCGGAAGTCGACGCCAAGAACCACGTCTACGAAGGCGCGATCGAATTCAACGTGCCGCTGCTCAAGGACGTCCCGGGCTTCCAGGACGTGTCGACCAACCTCGCGGGCCGCTGGACCAAGTATTCGTCGTTCGAATCGGTCGAGTCCTGGAAGATCGGACTCAACTGGCAGATCGTCGATTCGGTGCGCATCCGCAGCACGCTCTCGTCGGACATCCGCGCGCCGAACCTCAACGACATGTTCCAGCCCGCGGGCGTCACCTCGACCGGATTCCAGGACCGGCTCACCGGCGGCAGCAACCAGGGCATGCGGCTGGTCACGCGCGGCAACCCGGACTTGTCGCCGGAGGAGGCGAAGACCTTCACGGGCGGCGTGGTGTTCACGCCCAGCTTCCTGGATCGCTTCAGCGTGGCGGTCGACTACTACGAGACGCGCCTCACGAACGCGATCACCAACATCACCTATCAGAACGACGCCATCCAGGGGCTGTGCATCGCCAGCGCGCCGCGGTACGACTCGCCGTTCTGCACGCTGGCGATCCGTCCGATCACCGATCCGTCCGATCCCAACTACACGAACCCGGACTTCAACATGCCGACCGAAATCCGCTCGTCGCCGCTCAACGCGGCATTGCAGAAGACGCGCGGCTTCGACTTCCAGATCGACTACAACTGGGACATGTGGGGCGGCCAGTTCTCGTTCCGTCACCTGGGCAACTACCAGCCGACGAACTCGACGCTCAACACGCCCGCTTCGGAGTTCTACACCTGGGCGATTCAGCCGCACCTGATGCAGACCACGTTCCTGAACTACAGCAACCAGAGCTGGAACGTTTCGCTGCAGAACCGCTGGCTGAGCAGCGTCAGCCTCAAGACCAGTGACAACCGGCTGAACGGCAACACGCAGAACTACGTCGACTCGAGCCTGGACGCGTATGACGTGGTCGACGTCACGGTCGGCAAGCAGTTCGAGTTCGGCGACAGCAGCGTGGAGGCCTATCTCACCGTGAACAACCTGCTCGATGAACGCGCGCCGCTGTTCCCGTCCAACTCGGGACTGCCGGGCTTGTTCTACCCGACGCTGGGTTTCTACGACGACATGGGGCGGTTCTTCACGCTCGGCTTCCGCTCGAAGTTCTAGGGCTCGCGCACCGGACGGAAGCCGATCATGCGATGCGCGCGCAACGACGGCCAGGCCGCGAAGCGCGCCGTCGTGCGCAGGTCGAACGGCTCCACGAAAAAGCTGCCGCCGCGTACCACCCGGTACGCGCCGGCAGCGGGGCCCTTGGGATTCTTGCGCGGCGAAGCGGCGTAGTAGTCGCGGTCGTACCAGTCCTGGGTCCATTCGAGGACATTGCCCGCCATGTCGAGGGCGCCGTATGGCGATGCGCCGGCTGCGAACGATCCCACCGGCATCACCGTGTCGTACGCCTGGGCGCCGACGTAGTTAGCCCGGCTGCGGTCGATGGTCTCGCCGAAGGGATAACGCCTTCCGTCGGTGCCGCGCGCCGCCTTCTCCCATTCCGCCTCGGTGGGCAGGCGATAGCGCTTGCCGGTCTTTCCGCTGAGCCACGCGCAGTACGCGGTGGCCGCGTCCCAGTTGACGCCGATCACCGGGTAGTCGTCGCTGTCCGGCGTGCCGCCGCCGTGGTTGTTGGCCTGCGTCCAGTAGGGAATCTGCTCGCGCGGCAGGATGCGGCCGCCCGGCCAGAATTTCGCATCGTCGTAGCCGGGATCGTCGCGGAATTTCTTCCAGTCGCGATTGGTGATCTCGTACTTCGCGATGAAGAAGGCGTCGAGCTCCACGACGTGCGCCGGCCGCTCGCGCGCCAGGTGCGAGTCGTCGCCCATGCGAAACGCGCCGGCGGGCACGAGCACGTAGTCGCCGTAGCCGTCGTTGATCGTGGCGAGCGGCGCCTTGTTGGCCCTGGCTTCGCGCGGCGGCTTTTCGGCCGGCGCCGCCAGGAAGCCGCCGACGCGCAGGAAACCTTGCAGCCGCGGCATCCAGTCGCCGAATTCCGCGCTGCCGACGCCGCTGCCGAAACCGTGACGGCCGCGCTGGTAGACGTGCAGTTCCGCGATCGCGCCTGCCTTCACGAGGTCCGTGAAGAGCTGCGCGTTCGCGAGCGAAGGACCCTGGTCACCGGCGGCCGACA
>DASTHJ010000566.1:0-6803 GCA_035718265.1 Steroidobacteraceae bacterium
GGACACCATGACCACGGGCATGGGCCGCAGCCGCATGAGATTCGCGAGGAACGTGAGCCCGTCCATGCGCGGCATCTCCACGTCGAGCGTCAGCACGTCCGGGTTCAGCTCCTTGATGCGCTCGCGCGCGACGAACGGATCGGAGGCGGTGCCGACCACCTCGATTTCGTCCGCGGTACTCAGGATCTCGACCAGGATCTGGCGCACCAGCGCCGAGTCGTCAATCACCAGCACCTTGATCCTGCGCGGCTTCATCAGTCCTCCCGCCGCCGGTAGATGGTCCGCCCGATGAGCTCGTAGCGGTCGCTGACGCGATACAGGCTCTCGGAGTGCCCGAGGAACAGGAAATCGCCGGGGCGCTGCAGCGCGGCCATGCGCTCGAACAGCGTGCGCTGCGTGGCCTTGTCGAAATAGATGATCACGTTGCGGCAGAAGATCGCGTCGAACGGCCCGCGCATCGGCCACTCGTGCATGAGGTTGAGCTGCTTGAAGGTGATGAGACGGCGCAACTCCTCGCGCACGCGGCACTTGCCGGCTTGGCTGCCCGTGCCTTTTTCGAAGAAGCGCGCCATGCGTTTCGGGTCCATGCCCTTGAAGCGCTCCTCGGCGTAGATGCCGGCGGCCGCGGTCGCGAGCACCGCCGAATCCAGGTCGGTCGCCAGCATCTTCACGTCCCAGCCCGCGAGGATCTGCTGCGCCTCGCGCAGCACCATGGCGATGGAATACGCCTCCTCGCCGGTCGAGGCCGCGCAGCACCAGATCCGCAAGCGGTTCGTCCCATCGGAACGCGCGGCAATATCCGGCAGCAGCTCGCGCGCCAGGAAGTCGAAGTGATGCGGCTCGCGGAAGAACGAGGTGAGATTCGTCGTCACCGCGTTCACGAACTCCTCGAGCTCGGCCGGCTCGCCGCGCTCGAGGAGCCGGATGTAATCTGCGAAGGATTCCATCCTGAGCGCGCGCAGCCGGCGCGCCAGCCGCCCGTACACGAGCTGCCGCTTCCCGTCCGAGAGCGCGATGCCGGTGTGCTCGCGCACCAGCTCGCGCAGCCGCTCGAACTCCGCCTGTGACATCGGGAAGTCGCCGAGCGCACGGATGGTGGTGGTGGCCGCGGTATTCATGGGCTCAGGCGGCGGCGCCCGTCTCCGGCGCTTCGATGCACGCGGCCACCAGTCGGTCGATGTCGAGCAGCATGACCATCTTCTCGTCGACGGTGGTGAGCCCGCGCACGCAGGCGCTGTCGGAGGCACCGAGGTCCGGCGCCTGGCGGATGTCCTCCGGCGCCACGCTGTACACCTCCGACACCGCGTCGACGACGATGCCGGCGGTCTTCTCCGCCGCGCCGGCGCGCACGCGCACGACGATCACCACGGTGGAGCTGTCCATGGCGCGCGGCGGTAGCCCGAAGCGCAGCCGCAGGTCGATGACCGGCACGATCACGCCGCGCAGGTTCATGACGCCGAGCAGACAGGCCGGCGTATAGGGCACGCGCGTGACGCCCTCCCAGCCCTTGATTTCCTGCACGCACAGGATCTCGACGCCGTATTCCTCGCCGGCGCACATGAACGTCAGGTACTGGGTGGTCCCGGCTTCGGCCTCGTGGTCGAATCTGAAATCGCCGATCCTCATCGACGTTCCCCGACGGCCACGCCGCTCACGCCGCTCACGCCGCCGCCTGCTGCGCCGACTCGCGCCGGTTCTGCCGGTCCTGGAACCTGGTGATCAGGCCGGGGATGTCGAGGATCAGCGCCACCCGGCCGTCGCCCAGCATGGTCGCGCCGGCGAAGCCCAGCACCGGCCGGAAATTCGTCTCGAGGCTCTTGATCACCACCTGCTGCTGCGCCATCAGCTCGTCGACGAACAGCCCGACGCGCTTGCCGTCCGCCTCGACGATCATCAGCAGGCCGTCGAGCAGCTCGGTGTGCTGCGGCTCGATGCCGAACAGCTCGTACAGGCGCACGATGGGTAGATAGTCGTCGCGCAGCCGGAACACCTGGGCGCGTGCCGCGATCGAGCTCACCTGTTCGGCGCGCACCTGGATGGTCTCGACGATCGAGACGATGGGCACGACGTACACCTCGCTGCCGACGCGCGCCAGCTGCCCGTCGAGGATGGCCAGCGTCAGCGGCAGGCGGATGCGCACCATGCTGCCCTTGCCGGGAGTGGAATGGATCTGCACGTGGCCGCCCAGCTCGTTGATGTTGCGCTTCACCACGTCCATGCCGACGCCGCGGCCGGAGACGTCGCTGACCACCTCGGCGGTCGAGAATCCCGGCGCGAAGATCAGGTTGAACACGCGCTCCTCGGACAGCTCCTCCTCGCCGGTGACCAGGCCGCGCTCGCGCGCCTTGGCGAGGATCTTCTCGCGCTTGAGCCCGCCGCCGTCGTCGCTGACCTCCACGACCACGTTGCCGCCTTTGTGATAGGCGTTGAGCTCGATGACGCCGTGCGCCGGCTTGCCGGCCGCAAGACGCACTTCCGGGGTCTCGATGCCATGGTCGATGGCGTTGCGCACCAGGTGCACGAGCGGATCGCCGATCTTCTCGAGCACGGTCTTGTCGAGCTCGGTGCTGTCGCCCGTGAGGCGCAGCTCGATGCGTTTGCCCAGTCTCTGGCCGAGATCGCGCACCAGGCGCGGAAAGCGGTTGAACACCACGCTGATCGGCAGCATGCGCACGCGCATGACGCTTTCCTGCAGGCCGCGCATGTGGCGCTCGAGCTGTCCGAGCGCATTGCGCAGATCCTCGGCCTGGCGGCCCTCGAGCGGCGCGGCGAGCTGGCTCAGCACCGACTGCGTGATCACCAGTTCGCCGACCGAGTTCAGCAGCTCGTCGATCTTCTCGATGCTGACGCGGATCGAGCCGCCGTCGGCGCTCCCGGATGCATGCGCCGCGGGCGCGGCGCCCTGCGGGGGCGCAGCCGGCGGCGCGGCCGGCGGCGTGCTGGCCGCCGGGATCGGGGATCGCGCGGCGGATTCATCGGGCACCGGCGTCGGCACCGGCATGAGTGCGGAACCGACCGAGTTGCCGGCCGATGCGGCCGCCGGCGGTGCAGCCGGCTGCGGTTCAGCCGCCGGCACCGGGGTTGCGACAGGCAATGCCGGACCGAAAGCCTCGAGATTCAGGTCGCACTCGCCTTCCACCCAGTCGAATACCGCGCGGATCGCGGCTTCCTCGACCGCGCCTTTCATCTCGACGCGCCAGGACAGGCGGCATTCCTCCGCATCCAGCTCGGCGAGCGGCGGCACCCACTTGGCGTCGACGCGTACCTCGCAGGGCGCGAGCGTCGCCAGCTCGCGCAGCAGCCGCAGCGGATCGTTGCCGTTGCGCAGTAGTTTGGGACCCGGCACGAAATGGATGCGCCAGCCGGAGGCCGCGTCTTCGACCGCGGGTTGCGACGGTGACTGCGACGGCGCAGGCGCGGCAACCGCGGGCACGGCTGCGGCAGCGCCTGTCACGGCGACCGGCACGTCGCCCGGCGTCTCCAGCACCAGCTCGATCTCCGCGTGCAGCGCACCGACGCGCGCCTTGTCGATCGGCTGCTTCGCTTGGGTCGCGCCGAGCATCTCGCGCAGCAGGTCGCCGGCGCGCAGCAGCGTGTCCACCAGCGCTGCGTCCGCGCGGCGCTTGCCGCTGCGCAACTGGTCGAGCAGTGTCTCCAGCGTGTGCGTGAAGCCGGCGATGTCGCTGAAACCGAAAGTTGCGCTGCCACCCTTGATGGAGTGCGCAACGCGGAAGATGGTGTTGACCAGCTCGAGGTCGGCATCGCCGGCGGAGAGCTTCAACAGCGCGGCCTCCATCGAGTCGAGCGCCTCGAAGCTCTCGGCGAAGAAGGTCTCGTGGAATTGCGTGAGGTCCAGCGTCATGCCGGGTACTCGAGCAATGCGCCGACGCCGAGTACGCGGATGGCCTCCTCGAGCGGCGCCGAGCGGGATTTCCAGACGTATTGCAGGTTGCGTTCCAGGCAATCCAGCGCGAACGCCAGCACGAGCTGCACGCCCGCCGTGTCCACCTGCTGCACGCCGCCGCCGTCGATCTCGCAGGGACCGGGCCGCTCGAGTTGCGCTAGCAACGTCGCCTGCAGCGCCTGCGCTTCCTTGATGGTGCAGGATGAGGGCAGCACGACGCGGCCGGGCGCCGCCTGGCCGCCCTCGGCTGCTGCCGTGGCATTCACCTCGGAACTCATGTTTTCAGCGGTCTCCGGCGCGGTGTCTTCCACCTTCTGTTTCGGCCGGGAGCGCCTGCGGGTTGACGAGATGCGCTTCACACTGCGATGGCCTCAGGCAGCGCTTTCGCGCGCGGTATCCGCGCCATGCAGGCGACGGAGCAGCCGCGCCTCCGTACCGGCCACTCCGCAGGTGGCCACGATCTCTTCGACGGTCGCACCGGAGCGCGCCAGGCGGCGGGCCGTCTCGTAGCTGCGTACGGGCGAAGCCTCGCGACGCGGCGCAGGACGCGCGGCTTCCACGGGGCGTTCGACGCGCGCCGGGATCCCCGCGACCAGCGTGGCCAGCGCGGCCACCTTCTCGGTGAGCGCGGCGATCTCCGCGCGCGACTGCTGCTGCGCGGCGTTGAACTGGTCGAGCTTGCCGGCAAGTTCCTGCCGCAGCCGGCGCAGCGCCCAGGCGAACATCCCCAGGGCCAGCACGATGGCGAGCGCCCGGCCCGCCCACAGATAAATCTCCAGCTCGTCCACGACTTCACTCCCGCGCCGGGATTCCGGCGCTTGCACCAACCGATGCAGGGAGAGGAGCAGGTTCCGTGCCATCGGCCGGCGGTGCGGCCGTGATCGGGGTCACGTCCGCGGCGACCGGTGGCAGCGCGGCCGTGGAGCCGGCGCTCGACGCCTCGCTCGCGATGTCGGCGGCGTCACTGGGTACCGGCGCGCCCTCGCCCGCCAGGATCACGATGACGACGCGCCGGTTGGCATCGCGGCCGGCGACGGTGTCGTTGGGCTTGGCGGGACGGTATTCGCCGAAACCAATGACCGAGAGCCGCGACGGCGCGAGTCCGGCGCGCGCGAAGCGATGCACGACGCTCGCGGCGCGCGCCGCGGACAGCTCCCAGTTCGAGGGATAGTAGCGCGTGTTGATCGGGCGATTGTCGGTGTGGCCCTCGACGCGCACGGGATTCGGATACTTGAGCAGCGTCTCCGCCAGCGCGTCGAGCGCCGGGATGGCCTTGTCGGAGAGCACGGCCTCGCCGCTCGCGAACAGGATGTCGGTCTTCACTTCCACTTCCAGCCAGAACTCGTGGCGACGCACGGTGACCAGGTTGGCGTCGACCAGGGACTTGAGCGCGGCTTCGAGCTCGTCGGCGACGCGCGCGAGCTGCTGGGCCATGGGACTGTCGCGGAACGTCGGCTGCGCGTGCCCGGTGCGCCCGGCGCCGGGATACGGCGCGGCGCCGGCGCCGGCGTTGTTGTCGTCGTTGACGTGGATGGCCTCGAGCATCTTGCGCGGCTGGCCGTCGATCATCGACTGCTCGACGATGGTCATGGCGATGTCCGCGCCGGAACCGCGGGTCTTCTGCCCGACCTGCACCGGCTCGAGCGTGCGCGGCGTGCCGCGGAACGCGGCCTGCAGCGAATCGGAGAGCACGCGGAACTTGCCCTCGTTGATCGAGGAGATCGCGTACATGACGACGAAGAACGCCAGCAGCAGCGTGATCAGGTCGCCATAGGGGATGGCCCACGCCTCGTGGTTGGTGTGCTCTTCGTGTTTACGCTTGCGAGCCATAATGGGGACATTCCTGTTTTAGAAATGGGGACATTCCTCATTTCCCCGCGGAGCGGGCAAAAGGGGACGTACCTGCAGCAGGTGCGTCCCCTTTTGCTCGGAAATGAGGAATGTCCCCATTTCTAAAACAGGCCTGTCCCCGTTTGCTAGGAAACGGTGAATGTCCCCATTAATGCAAATAGCCATGGAGCTTGGACTCGATGGCGCGCGGGTTTTCGCCGAGCACGATGGACACGACGCCTTCGATGACCATCTCGCGTACCTGCGTCTGTTCGGCGACGATGCCCTTGAGCTTGCCGGCGATCGGCAGGAAGAACAGGTTCGCAAGTCCGATGCCGTACACGGTCGCGGTGAACGCCGCGGCGATGCCGTGACCCAGCTTCGAGGGATCGGCGAGGTTCTGCATCACGGCCATGAGGCCGAGCACCGCGCCGATGATGCCGAGCGTGGGCGAGTAGATGCCCATGCCTTCGTACACCTTGGCGGCGCGGTTGTCGGCGTGCTCGCGCACGCCCATCTCCACTTCGAGGATGTTGCGAATCGCGTCCGGCTCGCCGCCGTCGACCACCAGCTGCAGCCCGCGCTTGACGAACGTGTCCTCCTCGCGATCGATGAGCGGCTCGAGGCCCAGCAAGCCCTGCTTGCGCGCGATGGTGCTCCACTCGACGATCTTCCTTATCAATTCCTCGGCCTGCAGCGGCGGCGGCCGCACCACCCAGGAGAAGCGCGCCATCGCGAGCTTGAACACGCTGAGCGGCGTCTGGATGAAGATCGCGGCGAACGTGCCGACCACGACGATCATGAACGCCGCGGCCGACAGCAACGCATGGATGCCCGCGCCCTTGAGCACGGCGCCGACCAGCACCGCGACCAGCGCGAGCACGAAACCGATTGCCGACAGGATGTCCATGGCCGCTAGCGAGGACCTCCCGCCACGCTCGCGAGCAGCGCGTCGATGTCGTCCTGGTCATTGACCGCAGCGGTGTCCGCGATCCCGGGCACCTGCGGCCCCGCGCCGCGTGCCGCATCGACTGTCGGCGGCAGCTTGAGCACGGGCATGCGGCGCGTG
>DASTHJ010000567.1:0-7965 GCA_035718265.1 Steroidobacteraceae bacterium
TGATGGCGGCCGGACGGTCCTTCTGGTTCTCGTAATGCCGCAGCACGTCCGCGAGGGCCAGGGCTCCGTCGACGATCAGTTTGGCGTGGCCATCGAAAAGGCTGAAGAAACGCCCCTCGCGAGGCATGAGCCGGGAGATGAAGTTCATTGAATCCGCCAACCCCTTCGTACTGGTCTTGTTTTCTGGGCGCGGAGTTTAGAGGGTCGGGCTGCCCCTGTCACAGCAACGTCTTCCGGCGCCCCGGCGGAGCCTCAGGCGAGCATTTCCCTCAACGCATTCAGGTAGATGCGGTGCAGGCGGTCGATGTCGGCGACGTTCACGTGCTCGTTGACCTTGTGGATCGTGGCGTTGATCACGCCGAGCTCGACCACCTGGGCGCCGAGCGGAGCGATGAAGCGGCCATCCGAAGTGCCGCCGCCGGTCGAGAACCTGGGCTTGAGGCCGGTCTCCGCCTGCACCGCGCGCGTCACGCCCTCCGAGAGGTCGCCGGGCGAGGTGTAGAACGGCTCGCCCGAGACGTACCACTCGAGCGTGTAGCGAACGCCGTGTTTCTTGAGGATGCCTTCGACGATGGACTTGAGCCCGTCGATGGTCTGCACCGGCGAGTAACGCAGGTTGAAGCGCGCCTTGAGCTCGCCCGGGATGACGTTCGGCGCGCCGGTGCCGGCATTGAAATTGGAAATCTGGAAGCTGGTGGGCTGGAAGTGCTCGTTGCCCTTGTCCCAGACGCGCGCGGTGAGTTCCGCCAGCGCGGGCGCGAAGGTGTGGACCGGGTTCTCCGCGAGTTGCGGATAGGCGATGTGTCCCTGCACGCCATGCACGGTGAGCCGGCCTGACAGCGAGCCGCGACGACCGATCTTGATGGTGTCACCGAGGGTCTGTTCGCTCGAGGGCTCGCCGACGATGCACCAGTCGATCTTCTGGCCGCGCTCGCGCAGCGTCTCGACCACTTTCTTGGTGCCGTCCACCGAAGGGCCTTCCTCGTCGCTGGTGATCAGGTAGGCGATGGTGCCCGCGTGCTTCGGGTTGCCGCGCACGAATTGCTCCGTGGCGGTGATCATCGCCGCCAGCGCGCTCTTCATGTCGGCGGCGCCCCGGCCATAGAGATGCCCGTCGCGTACCGCAGGCTTGAACGGATCGCTGTGCCACTCCTCGAGCGGACCCGTGGGCACGACGTCGGTGTGACCGGCGAAGCACAGCACCGGGCCGCCCTTGCCGCGCGTCGCCCAGAAGTTGTCGACGTTGCCATAACGCAGGTTCTCGACCTCGAATCCCACGTCGGCCAGGCGGCGGGTCATGACTTCCTGGCAACCCTGGTCCGCCGGCGTGACGGAATTGCGCGAGATGAGGTCGAGCGTGAGATCGAGGGTCTCTGACATCGGTGCGCGTTATACGGAACCGGCCGGTGGGCAGCAAGGAGTTTTGTAATTCCGCTGCAACGTTGCGGCCATAGATTGCCGCCCGTCATCACCGGAGGCAATTCACGTGAAACGCAGAGTGTTCCTCACATCCCTCGCGGCCGGCGCCATCTGCACCCTCGGCACTGCGGCATTCGCCCAGGCGGCACGCGATTCCATCGACATCGTCGGTTCTTCCACGGTCTATCCGTTCACCACCATCGTGGCCGAGCAGTTCGGTCGTGCAGGGCGGTTCAAGACTCCCAAGGTCGAGAGCACCGGCACCGGTGGCGGCCTCAAGCTGTTCTGCGGTGGTGTCGGTCCGCAATTCCCCGACATCGCGAACGCCTCGCGCCGCATCAAGACGACCGAGCTGCAGAGCTGTGTCCGCAACGGTGTCAGGGAAGTCGTCGAGGTCAAGGTGGGCTATGACGGCATCGTCATCGCCCAGAACAAGAGCGGCAGCCCACTGAAGCTCACGCGCAAGGACGTGTACCTGGCGTTGGCCAGGAACGTGCCGGATCCGGCCAATCCGAACGCCCTGATTCCGAATCCGTACCGGACCTGGAAGGACGTCAACCCGTCGCTGCCGGCCACGAAGATCGAAGTGCTGGGCCCGCCGCCGACTTCCGGCACGCGCGATTCCTTCGCCGAGCTCTACCTGGAAGCCGGCTGTCGCACGTTCGCCTGGCTCGAGCAACTGCGCTCCAGCGACGAGGCGAATTTCAGGCGCAAGTGCGACACGCTGCGCGAAGACGGCAGCTACGTCGAAGCCGGCGAGAACGACAATCTCATCGTGCAGAAGCTTGCGGCGAACCCGACCGCGGCCGGCATCTTCGGCTACAGCTTCCTCGAGGAGAACCTCGACAAGCTCAAGGGTGCGGTGCTGGAGGGGGTTTCACCCACGTTCGAGACCATCTCCTCGGGCAAGTACCCCGCATCTCGTCCGCTCTACATCTACGTGAAGAAGCAGCACGTGAAAGTCATCCCGGGCATCGAGGAATTCCTCGCCGAATACACCAGCGAGAAGGCGTTGGGCGATGAGGGCTACCTCGCCGGGAAGGGGCTGATTCCTCCCGCGAGGAGCGAGATCGAGAAGATCCGCGCCGACGCGAAATCGCTCAAGGTGCTGAAGCCTTGACCTCGCACACAACACAAAGAGAACGGACATGAAACGCAAACTGATTTGCATGGCAGTCCCGGCCGCGCTGGCCGCCGCGAGCCTCGCTCCGGCGCCGGCACTCGCGCAGAACGCCGAGCTCGACGCACTGAAGGCCCAGCTTGCCGCGCTGTCGTCCAGGATCGAGCAGCTCGAGAAAGAGCAGGAACAGACGCGCAAGACGGTCGGGGAGACCCGATCCGCGGCCGACAAGACGGCCGATACCGTGGCGCAGAGCAGGGCGGCGCTTTCGTTCGCCGGCGACCTGCGCTATCGCTACGAGCTGTTCGACGTGCAGTACGTGGATCGGAACCGCGAGCGCGACCGCATCCGCGCGCGTTTCAATGCCAACTTCCGCGTCAACGACACGATCACCGGGAGAATCGGCATCGCGACCGGCGGCCAGGATCCACGCTCCAGCAACCAGACGCTGACCGACCAGAACCAGCGCAAGCATCTCGACCTGGACGTGGCCTACGTCAGCTGGGCGCCCACCGCGTCATTGAAGATCACCGCAGGCAAGCAGCCCCACGCGTGGACCCGGACCGGCAGTCTCTTCTACGACGGTGACGTCAATGTCGAAGGCCTGGCGGTCAACTATGCAACGGGCAATTTCTTCGCCGCGACCTTCTATGACTGGCTCGCCGAGAGAGCGCTGTCATTCGGCAACCTGACCACCGGCACCAACACGGATTCGATCATGTTCGGCGCACAGCTGGGATACCGCATTCCGTTCTCGGACACCGTGCGCCTGACATTGGCCGGCACGTACTTCGATTTCGAAGGCGTGCAAGGTTACAACACGTTTTTCGGTGGCAGCGCGTTCGGCAACACCACGGTGCAGGGCGTGGACAACGGCTGCAGCCGCACGCTCGCCGCGGGCGCGGCCTGCCTGGCATCCGATTTCGATGTCATCGAAGGCTCGGCCGACCTCACGGCATCGCTGGGTGGCAGGCCGCTGCGCCTGTTCGTCGATTACGCCCGGAACCAGGAAGCCGAACTGAATGCAGTGGCGGGCAAGAAGCTCGACAGCGCGTTCGCGGCCGGAATCCAGTACGGTGCAGCCTCGGCGGCCAAGGGCACCTGGGAAATGGGCCTGCTGTACCAGCGGGTCGAGAAGGACGCGCTGTTCGGCCAGCTGCTCGACTCGGACTTTGGCGACGGAAACACGGACACCCGCGGGTTCGTGCTCCGCGGTGGCTATACCATCGCGCGCAACTGGACCCTGAACGCCACGCTGTTCCTGAACGAGCTGGCGAACGACGTACCGCAGAACGGCATCGTGGTCTTCAACCAGGACACGCCAGCGACGCTCGACACCACGACCCTCGATGGTGTCTTCGACCGGGACTACCGGCGCCTGCAGCTGGACCTGAATTTCCGCTTCTGACCCGGCGACGGGCCGCCACGAATGGCGGTCCGTCGTTTCACGAAGTTGTCACGAACGGCCGGTAAACAGGGTGTCGCCCGCAACTTCCTCTTCGACTGCAAAAACGCATGACACCGGCAACCTTACTTCTAGCGCTCACGCTCCTGTCCGTGGGGGCGTTCTGGATCGGCAAGTCCCGTTCACTGGCGCTGGTCGGCGGCAGGCGCGGCATCCGCCGCCTGCATTCGCTTCCCGGGCATTACGGCTTGATGACCGCCCTGTGGTGCGCGCTGCCGGCGTTGACCGTGATTCTCGTGTGGCTGGTGTTCCAGGATGCCATCGTCATGCAACTGGTCGCGAGCCATCTTCCCGATGAAGTGCGCGTGCTGCCGGCCAACGAGCTCTCGCTGGTGCTCAACGACGTGCGGAATTTAGTCGCGGGCAACTTGCCGGCGAAGTCGGTCAGCGCGCCGCTGCGCGCGGCCGGCAGCGAGTACCTGCGGTTGCGCGACATCAGCCGCATGGCGCTCACCGTCATCGTGCTGACGCTCGCCATCGGCAGTGCACTCGTCGTGCGCCGACGCATCACGCCCGGGCAGCGTGCGCGTAATCGCGTGGAACGGGTGGTGGAGTGGCTGCTCATCGGCTGCTCCGCGATTGCCGTGTTCACCACGGTGGGCATCGTCGGCTCGTTGGCCGTCGAGGCGTTCCGCTTCTTCCAGCACGTCGACCCGCTCGAGTTCCTGTTTGGCATTTCGTGGAGTCCGCAGGTGGCCATGCGTGCCGACCAGGTGGGCTCTCCCGGCTCGTTCGGCGCCGTTCCGCTGTTCGCGGGTACGGCGTTGATATCCTGCATTGCCATGCTGATCGCGGTGCCGATCGGCCTGTACTCGGCTATCTATCTGGCCGAATACGCGCATCCTCGATTGCGATCCTGGGCGAAGCCGCTGCTCGAGGTGCTGGCGGGCGTGCCGACGGTGGTCTATGGCTTCTTCGCCGCGCTGACCCTCGGCCCGGCGCTGCGCGGATGGGGAGAAAGCCTGGGCCTGGCGGTGGCATCGGAGAGCGCGCTGGCGGCCGGCCTGGTGATGGGCATCATGATCGTCCCGTTCGTGTCCTCGCTGGCCGACGACATGATCACGGCGGTGCCGCAGTCGCTGCGTGACGGCGCGTATGCGCTCGGCGCGACGCGTTCGGAAGCCATCAGGCAGGTCGTGCTTCGTGCCGCGCTGCCCGGCATCGCGGGCGGCGTGTTGCTGGCGGTGTCGCGCGCCATCGGCGAGACCATGATCGTCGTGATGGCGGCGGGGCTCGCCGCGAATCTCACCGCAAATCCGCTCCAGGCGGTCACGACCGTGACCGTGCAGATCGTTACCTTGCTGGTCGGTGACCAGGAATTCGACAGCCCCAAGACCCTGGCGGCTTTCGCGCTCGGGCTGGTGTTGTTCCTGGTCACGCTGGCGCTGAACGTGCTCGCGCTATACATCGTGCGCAGGTACCGGGAGCAGTATGAATAGGCCGTCTCGTACTGCGCAGGAGTCGCAGGCCATCGTGGCGCGCAGCCTGCGGCGCCGCTATCGCGCCGAGCGTCGGTTCCGTGCCCATGGGCTGGTCGCGGTATTGGCCGGCATGCTCTTCCTCTTCTACCTGTTCTTCGTGATTTTCTCGAACGGACTCGGCGCGTTTCGCCAGACCGGTATCCGGCTCGACGTGTACTTCGATCCGTCAGTCATCGACCCGGCGGGTACACGCGATCCGGAAGACCTGCGCGACGCAGACTACCCGGCGCTGGTTCGCGCGGCGCTGAAGCGCAGGATTCCGGCGGCCGAAGGTCGCGCCGCGACGCGCGAGCTCACGCGTCTGGTCAGCGGCAGCGCGGCCTTCGATCTGCAGCGCCGGGTAGTCGCCGAACCCGCCTTGATCGGCACGATCCAGGCCCAATGGGTTCTCGCCAGCGATCCCGTCGACTTGTTGCTGAAGGGGCAGGTCGATCGAACGCTGCCCGAAGCCGAGCGGCCGCTTTCCGATCAGCAGATCGGATGGCTGGACGAGCTTGCGGGCCAGGGCGCGATCGCGCTCAGGTTCAATTGGAACTTCCTCAGCCGCGGCGACTCGCGCGAGCCCGAGAGTGCCGGTGTACGGGGCGCGCTGGTCGGCTCGTTCTACACACTGGCGCTGACTTTGCTGCTCTCATTCCCCATCGGCGTGGCCGCTGCGGTGTATCTCGAGGAGTTCGCGCGCCGCAATCGTTGGACCGACCTCATAGAAGTCAACATCAACAATCTCGCGGCCGTGCCCTCGATCGTGTTCGGCCTGCTGGGCCTCGCGGTGTACATCGGATTCTTCGGCCTGCCGCGTTCGGCGCCGCTGGTCGGCGCGATGGTGCTTACGCTGCTCACGTTGCCGACGATCATCATCACTTCGCGCGCCGCCCTTCGGGCGGTCCCGCCGTCGATCCGCGAAGCCGCGCTCGGCATGGGTGCCTCGAAGGTCCAGATGGTCATGCATCACGTGATGCCACTCGCCATGCCCGGCATGCTGACCGGCGCCATCATCGGCATGGCGCGCGCGCTCGGCGAATCCGCGCCACTGCTGATGATCGGCATGGTGGCCTTCATCGTCGACGTTCCCGAGGGCATCACCGATGCGGCGACCGTGCTGCCCGTGCAGGTCTACCTCTGGTCGGACAATCCCGAGCGCGGCTTCGTCGAGAAGACCTCGGGCGCGATCATCGTGTTGCTCGCCTTCCTCGTGGTCATGAACACGACGGCCGTGATCCTTCGCAAGCGATTCGAACGACGGTGGTGAACCATGGAAGCAGTACAGCTCGAAAGCGTGGGTACCGATCTGCGAGTCAGCGGTCGGGAGTCAGAGGGCGGTGGCGCCGCCGCCGGATCCGCCGATGGCGGGCGGACCGCAGGCAACATCGCCGTCCAGGATCCCATCTTCCGCTGCCGCGACGTCGACGTGTACTACGGCGAGAAGCAGGCCATCAGGAGCGTCAGCATCGATATCGGCAGGAACCAGGTGCTGGCGATGATCGGTCCCTCGGGCTGCGGCAAGTCGACGTTCCTGCGCTGCCTGAATCGCATGAACGACACCATCACGGGTGCGCGCGTGAGCGGTTCGATCCAGCTCGATGGCCAGGACATCCACGACCGCAGGCAGGACGTCGTGCAGCTGCGCGCACGCGTCGGCATGGTGTTCCAGAAGCCGAACCCGTTCCCGAAGTCCATCTACGAAAACGTTGCGTACGGGCCGCGAATCCATGGGCTTGCCGGCGACCGCACCGAGCTCGACGAGATCGTGCACGACTCGCTGCGTCGCGCCGGGCTGTGGGAGGAAGTCAGGGATCGCCTGCGGCATCCGGGAACGTCGCTCTCGGGCGGCCAGCAACAGCGGCTGTGCATCGCGCGCGCAATTGCCGTGAATCCGGAGGTGATCCTGATGGACGAGCCGTGTTCGGCGCTCGACCCGATCGCCACCGCGCGCATCGAGGATCTGATGGAAGAACTGCGCGAGAGCTACGCCATCGTGATCGTGACGCACTCGATGCAACAGGCCGCGCGCGTATCGCAGCGCACCGCGTACTTCCACTTGGGCGACCTGATCGAAGTCTCCGAGACCGACCGGGTCTTCACCAATCCGCGGCATCGCCTGACCGAGGATTACATCACCGGGCGTTTCGGTTGAGCGCGTAGTTTGATCCGCCGGAAGTCCTACAGGCCGGGCGGTGCTTCGATCGCACATTCGCCGGGTGAGCGTTACTGATCGGCGATGTCTTTTCCTACTGGTCGCGGCGGCCGCGCTGACGGCTGGTGCGCTCGCGGATGACGCGACCATCGGCACGCACGAGCGCGTGCGGGCCGTGGTTGCCGGGCGTGCCGGCCGGTCGACGCTGCGCGCGTCGTTCTTCGCCAATGGCCGCGAATATCGACTGCGCGTCGAGCCGAATCGGCGCGTGCAGCGGGCGTCGACGGGCGGCCACTGGCGCCAGTACGCCGGGGTCATCGAAGGCAATGACAGCTCCTGGGTGCGG
>DASTHJ010000568.1:0-8606 GCA_035718265.1 Steroidobacteraceae bacterium
TCGAGTGGCGCGGGTAGGCATCTTCGAGGATCCAGCGCGGCTCAGGCACGCAGAATATGAGGCGCGCGGCCTCGTCCATGGATGCGGCCACCTTCTGGAAATACTTCACCTGCGGTTCGTCGAGATCGGCGCCCAGCTGCAGATCGATCGCCAGCAGCCACCAGTTGGCCGGCAGGCGCAGCGCGAAATAGCTGCGTGTCTGGCGCGTCCTGCATCCGGCGAAGCCGCGTTCGGGGCGACAGAACGTGCGCGAGAACGCGACCAGGCTGTCGTACCAGTCATGGTTGCCGGGTATCGCGAATACGTCCGGATGCGCGCGGCCGGCGAACGCGCAACGATACGGATTCTCCGTGCGCACCGCGTATTCGCTGCGCGACGGATAGGGATAGACCTCGTCGCCCCCGAACACCAGCACACGGCCGGCGGTGAGCGTCTCGCGGCTGCCCTGGTGTTCGACCTCGAGAGTCGGTTGTGCGATCGCATCGGCGATTGCATAGGTGGAATTCCAGCCGTCGCCGATGTCCGCGGCATAGTCGAGCCAGAAGTCGCCTTCGCTTTGGGAGTAGTCGAACTCGGCCTGTGGCTGGCTGGCCAGCGCCTCGATGAGGCGTGTGTCCGAGTGGCGGCCGAAGATGTTCGCGATCGCGACCTGGTAGGCCGAATGCATCAGCACGCGCGGGTCGTACCATCCCACCATCGAGCGATGCGCGATCCGGCGTTGCGTCATCAGGTACTTCTCAGCGTGAGCACGGGCGGCTGGTTCACGACCGAGCGGGTCGCCAGCCAACCGGCCAGGGACACTAACAAACCGCCGCCGACCAGCCCATAGACCCAGACCCACGGATCCGGCGTATAGGCGATCTGCAGGACGCGCCGTGCCACGTAGATGCCGGCGATCGAGGCGCCGGCCGCGGCCAGAACGCCCGAGAGCACGCCCAGCGCGGCGAATTCGGCGAGCAGGCCCTTGAGTACCGTCCCGCGGCTCGCGCCCAGCGTACGCAGCATGGCGCTCTCGTAGCGGCGCTCTTCCCGGCTGGCCTGCACCGCCGCAATCAGCACGACCAGGCCCGCCAGCAACGTGAACAGGAACACGCTCTGCACCGCCGCCAGGGCCTTGTCGATGACCGAACGCACCTGCCGCAACAGGTCGTCCACGTTGAACACGGAGACGCTGGGGAAGCGGTGGACCAGCTCGGCGATCGTGCGCGGATTGCCCGCGTCCAGGTGCGCGGCGGTCATCCACGTCCCCTGGGAGCCATCGAGCAGACCCGGCGCGAACATCAGGAAGAAATTCGGCTGGAAACTGTCCCATTTCACCTTGCGCACGCTGGAGATCGTCGCGCTGCGGGTGTCGCCCGCGATGTCGAACTGCAGCGTGTCACCGAGCTTCAGGTGCAGTTCCCGCATGTACTCGGTGGAGACCGAGACCAGCGGCTTGCCATGATCGGCCGGCGTGAACCAGCGGCCCTCGGTGATCTCGTTGTCGCGACCGAGTCTTTCCGCCCAGGTGATGTTCTGGTCGCGCGTGGCGAACTCGCGGCCGCGCGGGGTCGCGAACTGGATGTCGTCGATCGGCTTGCCGTTGATGTGCGTCATGCGCGCGCGGACCATGGGCAGCGCGCGGGCCCGCTCCGCGCCGCGCTCCGTGAGGAAGCTCGAGAACTCCTGGTGCCGGTCGGGCGGGATGTTGATGAAGAAGAAATTGGGCGTGTCCGCCGGCAGGCTGCGGCGCCAGTCGTTGAGCAGGTCGTTGCGCACCACCGCCAGCAGCAACAGCATCATGATGCCGTGCGCGAACGCCGTGAGCTGCACCACGCTCTCGGTGCGCCGGCGCCCGAGGTTCGCGAGCCCGTAGCGCCAGGACACACCCACCCCGCCGCGCACGCGCCTGGTGAGTCTCACCAGCAGCCACCCGGCCCCCGCCACGACGACCACGAAGGCGGCTAGTCCGCCGACGAATGCGAGGAAGAACGCAACGTTGCGCAGCACGTAGTAGATCAGGAAGGCGATGGCGAGCACCGCGGGCCCGAAGGCGAGTACGACCAGCGGTGCAGGTGGTCCCACGTCGCGGCGAAGCACGCGCAGCGCGGGCGTCCGGGAAAGCTGCAGTAGCGGCGGCAGCGCAAACCCTCCCAGCACGGCCACCGCGGTCAGGAATCCGATGCCGAGCGGCGCGAGCCCGGGCGGCGGCAGATCGCCCTTGAGCAAGCCCTTGAGGGCGACCACCAGCCAGGCTTGCGCCCCGAAGCCCAGGATCGACCCCAGCACGGCTGCGACCAGCCCGACCAGGATCAGCTGTGTGAGGCTGACGGTCAGCGTGAACGCGCGGGTCGCCCCGAGCGTCTTCATCAGCGCGACTGAATCCAGGTGCCGCTGCACGTAGCGCCGCGCCGCCATGGCCACGGCAATCGCGCACAGCAGCACCGCGACGAGGCTGGCGAGACTCAGGAAGCGCCCCGAGCGCTCGATCGCGGACTTGATCTGCGGCGCTGTCTCCTCGACGTCGATGAGCCGCTCGGATTCCTTCTTGTTGGCCTTCAGCCAGTCGGAAAAGGATTGGATCGCCGCGCGCGGGCCGGCAAACAACTGGGAACGCCGGAGCCGGCTGCCCGGCTGGATGAGCTGCGTGGCGGGAAGGTCCTGCTCATTCATCAGCAGGCTGGGAGCAAGCTCGACGAACGTGGCGCCCTGGTCGGGCCGGCTCACGAGAATGTGCGTCACGCGGAACTGGCTGGCACCAATCGACAATTCGCTGCCCACGGACGCCCCGATCGCGGCGGCGAGACGCGACTCGGGCCAGACCTCGCCTGGTCCCGGAATGCCCGTGGCGATGACGCCCCGGCCAAACGGCTCATCGGCGATCGTCACCTTGCCACGCAGCGGATACGCCGGCGACACGGCGCGCACGGCCGTGAGCTGGCTCGCGTCGCCGTTGAACACCACGCTGAGCAGGCTCGTCTTGTGGGCGACCTGCAGGCCGCGTCGCTGCGCTTCCGCGATGGCGCGATCGTCCATCGGCTGCGCGGACTCGAGCACCAGGTCGGCCGCGAGCACCTCGCCCGCCTGGTTGTCGACCGCGATGCTGATGCGGTCCACGAGAAAGCCCACGCCCGTCAGCGCCGCCACGGCCACCGAGATCGCCAGCAGCAGCACGCCGAGCTCGCCGGACTTCCATTCGCGCAGCAGCGTGCGCAGGGCAATGCGCAAGGCGTTCATGTGTTACTGGAGCCTGCCCGAATCCATCTGCATCACCCGGCCACAGCGCGCCGCCACGGTGCGGTCATGGGTGACCAGCACCAGCGTGGTGTGCGACTGCGCATTCAGCTCGAACAGCAATTGCACGATGCGTTCGCCGGTGTGCGTGTCGAGATTGCCGGTCGGCTCGTCGGCGAACAGCACGGCCGGGCGCGTGACGAAAGCGCGCGCGATCGCCACGCGCTGCTGCTCGCCGCCGGAAAGCTGGCGCGGATAGTGGCCGGTGCGATGCTCGAGCCCGACGCGCGTGAGCGTCTCCAGCGCCGCCTCGCGCGCATCACGCCGGCCTGCCAGCTCCAGCGGCAGCATCACGTTTTCCAGGGCAGTCAGTGACGGCACCAGGTGAAAGGACTGGAACACGAAGCCGACACGCTCGGCCCGCAACCTCGCGCGCCCATCTTCATCGAGCGACGTCAAGTCGGCACCGGCCAGCGTTATGCGTCCGGAAGTCGGTGAATCGAGGCCCGCCAACAGCGCCAGCAACGTGGACTTGCCGGCCCCCGAAGCGCCCACGATGGCAACTGATTCGGCGGCGGCGATGTCCAACGAGACGTCGTCCACGATGGTCAGCATTCCTTCTGGACTGGTAACCTTTTTGGTGAGGTTTTCGGCTTTGAGTACGCTCATCGGCTTCTTTAGATCGCTCTGCCTGTCGTTGGTCTGGACGCTCGTCCCGGCCGCGCATGCCGCCGCCCCGACACCGCCCACCATCGTCGTGCTCGGCGACAGCTTGAGCGCGGGTTATGGCATCAGGGTCCAGGAGGGCTGGGTCAGCCTGCTCGCGAAACGGCTCGACGCGAAAGGGTACGGGTACCGCGTGGTCAACGCCAGCGTGAGCGGCGAGACCACGCAGGGCGGACTGGCGCGCCTGCCGCGTGCACTGGAAACGCACCAGCCCTCCATCGTGATCGTCGAGCTGGGCGGCAACGACGGTTTGCGCGGGCTGCCGCTCGCCGCCAGCCGCGACAATCTCGCGCGCATCATCGAACTGTCGCGCGCCGCGAATGCCAAGGTGCTGCTGGTCGGCATGATGATTCCGCCTAACTACGGCCCCCGGTACGAGAAGGAGTTCCGTGACATGTTCACGGGCCTGGCGGCGAAGTATCCCGTCGCGTTCGTGCCGTTCCTGCTCGACCAGGTGGCGCTCAGGCCGGACTTGATGCAGCCGGACGGCATCCATGCCAACCCCGAAGGCCAGCCGCAGATGCTCGAAAACGTGTGGCCAAAACTCAAACCGCTGCTAGTTGCCCCGCGCCAACCCGCAAGCTAGCCTCGACACCCTCAGCGCGAGGGGTGTTCGTGGAAAAGCATTGGCTCAAGTCATATCCGCCGGGCGTCCGCCCCGAGATCGACGTCGATGAATATCCTTCGCTGAAGGAGATGATCGAGCGCGGACTGGCAATCCATTCCGTCCGCGACGCCTACGTGCAGATGGGCAAGGCGATCACCTTCGGCGAGCTCGACGTCTACTCCGCCCAGTTCGGCTCGTTCCTGCAAAGCGCCTGCGGGCTGAATAAGGGCGACCGGGTCGCCATCATGATGCCCAATGTCCTGCAATACCCCATCGCGGCGCATGGCGCGCTGCGCGCCGGCATGACGGTGGTCAACACCAATCCGCTCTACACCGCGCGCGAGCTCGAGCACCAGCTGGTCGACTCCGGCGCCACGGTGATCGTGATCCTGGAGAACTTCGCGCACGTGCTGCAGGAAGTGATCGCTCACACGCCGATCAAGCACGTGGTGATCACCAGCGTCGGCGAGATGCTCGGGTTCCCGAAGGGACCGATCGTCAACTTCGTGGTCCGCCACAAGCGCAAGCAGGTCAAGCCCTTCAACCTGCCGGGGGCGTGGACGTTCCGGGATGCGCTGAAAACCGGCGCGCGCTCGCGCATGCAGCCGGTGTCCCTCACGCGCACCGACATCGCGTTCCTGCAGTACACCGGCGGCACCACCGGAGTCGCCAAGGGCGCGATGCTCACGCATGGCAACATGGTAGCCAACGTGCTGCAGGCGATGGAGTGGATCAAGCCCGCGTTCCCGCGCGATCCGCAGACGCTGATCACCGCGCTGCCGCTGTATCACATCTTCGCCCTGACCGCGAACTGCCTGCTGTTCGTCGTGCTCGGCTGGCGCAATATCCTCATCACCAATCCGCGCGACTTCCGGGCGTTCGTCGCCGAGCTGCGCAAGTACAAGTTCACGTTCATCAGCGGCGTGAACACCCTGTTCAACGCGCTGCTGCACACGCCCGGATTCGACAAGGTCGATTTCTCCGAGCTCAAGATTTCGCTCGGCGGCGGCATGGCCGTGCAGGAGTCCGTCGCCAGGCGTTGGAGGGAGGTGACCGGCAACATCCTCACGCAGGCGTGGGGGCTTACCGAGACTTCGCCCGCCGCCTGCATCAATCTGCCGGGCGAGGACTTCAACGGCTCGATCGGCCTGCCGATTCCGTCGACCGAGATCAGCATCCGGGACGACGACGGCAACGAGCTCGGTATCAACGTGGTTGGCGAGATCTGCGTGCGCGGTCCGCAGGTGATGGCCGGCTACTGGAATCGCCCGGATGAGACCGCGAAGGTGATGATCGGCAAGGACTGGCTGCGCACCGGCGACATCGGTCGTATCGACGAGCGTGGCCTGGTGTACATCGAGGATCGGAAGAAGGACATGATCCTGGTGTCTGGATTCAACGTGTACCCGAACGAGATCGAGAGCGTGGCGGTGACGCATCCCGGCGTGCTCGAGGCCGCGGCGATCGCGCAGCCAGATGAGAAGTCCGGCGAAGTCGTTGCGTTGTTCGTGGTGAAGAAGGATCCGAGCCTGACCGAGCAAGAGCTCATCGATCACTGCAAGAAGTCGCTCACCGGATACAAGGTGCCAAAGCACGTGTATTTCAGGAATGATCTTCCGAAGACGAACGTGGGGAAGATTTTGAGGAGGGCGTTGAGGGAGGAATTGCCAAGCTCTCCTTAGCTAGTCCGATTCTCCTCTACAAATGCAAAGACATGTAGACCGGCAGTAACATGGCCTTCAGTAACTCGCCTCGCCTTGGCTTCGCCACGATGCCGCTCAAGCCAATCATTCATCGTGTCGATTAGTGCTCCTCCTTGCTCGCGTGCGAACAACTTAAATGCTGATATTTGATCTTCTGGAAGATCAGGAACTGAAGTCACACGCTCAACCATGCGAACAGAGTTCCTTTCCTTCAACGAGGTATTGTAGAGAACTGTCGCCACTACTCTATTTATGGTCTGCACCAAGAGGGTTAAGAATTCGGGTCGCAGACGTTGCACGATCGTGACTTCGTGATAGGGCCGATACAAACCGGATTTTGTGCGCTGCACTCGACCTAACTGCCGTAAATGGCGTAACCCAGATTCAAAGTAGTCAGAGCGATGAATTTCGCGAAAAAGTGCCTCAATGCTCGGCAACGGACCACGCGCCGGAATGCTCAACGGAACTCCATGCTCATCGAGATACTTCGGTGATCGCTGCCAGCGATAAACCACGTGTCCGAGTACGTCAAAGTCAATTGAGGACCTACGGGCTGTAGTTGGAAGAGACAAGACCTTCTTTTTGGCAGCGCGTCTAGCCCCGACTACCAGTTGATCTAGCGCGGGTTCCGAGAGAGATTCATCCAGCAGGCAAAGGGTAAACACCGCGACTAGGAGTTCATTTATTGCTGGATGCAGTTCCTTTGTCGATTTAGCTTTCATACGTCCTCATCCTCGGCTTCGGTCGCCACAATTGCTGAGATCAATAGGCGCCGCGCACGGCGTTTCTTTCTGTGCATTGCCTTTGATGTGTCTACAGAGATATCAGCTAAGGAATTCAGCACAGTTTCCAACCTGGAGACTGCGAGTTTTTTCAGCATTTCAGCACTTTTCGGGTCGCCCGCCGCAAGCGACCCATTTCGCAAGATGTACGAGCGGCGCCCTAGGTGGAATTCAATTCCACCAAGGTGGGCTTCAAGAAATTTTAGGTCCGCTAGCGCAGCAGCTGCTTCTTTGGATGGTTTGATGGCTTTCGCCACGAGCGCCAATCTGCTTTCCCTGACCACGGCGATCCGCCGTCGCGTGAGTTCCACTAGGAGAGTACGAGCGGTTACATCTCGACCATACTTTTTTACAAGCCGATCGAACGTCCATCCTGTTCCACGAATCTCAAGAGCTCTTGGCCTACCCCGTCGGTCAAGAAACTTTGGGTCTCTTGTCCATCCGGCAATCACTCGGTCTATTCGTGTCGAATGGGTTGTCCGACGCGACCAGGTGCCATTCAAGATCGTTCTGACCTCCAATCTCGAAAGGCCTGCAAGCGATGCCAAACCAGATTGCGTTGGAGGCTTCTTGTTGGCATGTAGGTGAAGCGCGGCGTGGATGAAGCCGCGCCGCAAGAGTTTCTCTGCGTGAGGAGAATCAATTCCTAGTCGAATAAGAATCGTCGCGATTCGCGACATCAGCTGCGCCGCTAGGCGTTCAGCTTCGCTGTCTGATCGCCAAGCAGATGATCGTGCAGTCACATTTAGCGCAGGGTGCGGCCGACCACCCTTGTATACCACGGCATATGACTGCTTGGCTGGGACGCAATCTTGCGCAATTCGCGCAGATATTCAGCTATTTCAGCTTGAACTGATCAAAATGTGCTTGCGTTTTCGGCAAGGCAATGGGCAATGACCTGAGTAGACGAAAAATCAGGCCAGCGCCAAACCAAAGATCGCTCTCAGTACTTGGCCGCGCCCGAGCCAATAATCGCTCGACTCATTGCACCAGACCCAATGATTGCATTCGTGGTGCTGCCGCTACCGATGATAGCGGTGGTCGTGGCACCCGAGCCGATAATCGCGCCTTTCGCTTTGCCGCTGCCGATAATCGCATTTGCTTCAGCTCCAGAGCCGATGATCGCACTCGTGCTTTTTCCGCTTCCGATTATTGCATCGATCATAGCGCCGGAACCGATAATGGCATTTGAACCATTAGGCGCAGCTCCACCCTGAGAGGCTGGAGTTTCAGTTACCAAGTCTGCCAGTACGGCACCCCCGGGAAGGGGCTGAGTGCCCACGACATCGACTGCCGACCCAAGAGCAGGCACTTTTCCCGAAACGCTAAGGACTCGCGTGCCGGAAATTTCGAACTGGCCCGCCGACCTATCAACGCGAGATACAGAGCCGCGAATAAATACAGCCGATGCACCAGGCACGTACATTTCGGAAGCGAGTTCCGAAAGCTGATTGGCAATTACTTTCCCAGAAGACCCTTGCCCGAGAACAACAACATACTTGGTGCCCGTCATGCCGCTCGCGCATGAATCAGAAATCATTGTTCGTGAACCGGCCGCAAAGGTCGTTCCCAGCA